>CALMBN010000139.1 GCA_937860195.1 uncultured Novosphingobium sp. | reverse complement strand
GCCGCGCCGGATCATCTTGATGGCGACCTGCCGGTCGAATTCCTGGTCGACGCGGCGGGCGGGACGCTGCTCGGGTACCACGTGCGGACCGCGGTCGGCGGGATCGTGCCGGAGGAAGCGGCGCTCCGGTGGTCGTTCTCCACGATCGAGGGGCTGTTGACCCGGATCGCGGAGCGGACGACCTGGGTCCGCGGGCACTACGTCGGGGACCACGTCCCGGTGGGGCGACCGGACGGGACGCTGGTGCCGACGTTTGCTGGGCCCTAGCCCATGCCGGTGATCAACGGGTGAGCATGATCACCAGCGCCCCGGCCACCGCGAAGCCGGCCCCGAGCACCTGCCGCGGCACGATCGTCTCCCCGAGCACCAGCCGGGCCAGCACCAGGATGTAGATCGTCGCCATCTGGTTCAGGACCGCCGCGACCGAGGCGTCGGCCCACTTGAAGCCGCCGAGCCAGAACACGAGCGACAGGTAGGTCCCGACGATCGCGCCGGGCACGAGCGTCTTCCAGGCGATCGACGGTCGGAACGCGATCCCGGCCTCGGCCCATTCGGCCTGATGCGGTGCGATTTCTTCCTGCATGAAACGGCGGACGGTCTGGCGAAAGGCCTCGTGATCTTCGTTGTAAGCGGTGCGGGGCAACAGATCGAGCGACATGGCGTGGTTCTCCGAATACGGTTACCAAGGCTATCCACCGTCCGGGGCACCGGTCAACCGGAATTTAATCGCACGGTTAACTGCACCGCGCAAAGTTGCGCAGCGCAACTCGAGCGGCACGGTCCCGGTGTGCGTTACGCCGCGCAACTTTCGCTGGACTGCGTATTTGCCCCAGGTCTGGCAGCAAGCATCCCTTAACCCGATATTTACCCTGATTGGGCAGGACTGGTGTGGTTATGGGCTCACTTTCCAATCCAGCCACGATGCGCCAGCTGGCAAGCGTCCCTGCCGTCGATTCGACCGCACGGGTGCTGATCGCGGAAGATAACGAGATCGGGCTGGAACTGACCTGCATGATGGCCCGCCGCCTCGGCCTGAACGTCGAAGGGGCTGGCGATGGGCATCAGGCGCTCCAGATGCTTCGCACTGCTCTGGCGGAAGACCGCCCATTTTCGCTGGTATTGATGGATTTCATGATGCCGGTCGTTGACGGGATCGAAGCAACCCGCCGTTTGCGCAGTGCCGGGTTTTCGGCAGCTGCGCTTCCCGTCATCGCGCTGACGGCTGTGGCCGAACCGCGCGAAATCAGCCGGTTTACGGCGGCTGGCGGGCAAGGCTATCTGTCCAAGCCGCTCAGTCTCGACAAGCTCTCAGCCGTGCTCGAGGCTTGGCTGCCGGACGATTCGGTCAACAAGCAGCCCGCCGCCGCATACCACAATCACGCGCTTGAAAATCGCTATGCCGAACGCAAACGCGCCACGCTGGCCCGGATCGATCTGGCTTTGGCACTGTGCCAGAGCGATTCAGACTCGATCACGGAAATTCGCGATCTGTTGCACAAACTGGCGGGAACGGCGGGTCTGTTCGGCGACGACGCGCTTTCGGCCGCCGCCGCTGACTTCGAAAAGGACCTGATCGCAATCGGCTCTGATCCGGTGCTTGACCTGATCGAACGCCATCAAGCGAAACTGAAGGGCGCACTGTGACCCGATTCGGCAAAATCGTGACCGCTTTGGCTGGGGCAATTGGCTTGCTTGCCGGACTTCCTGCTGCGGCCCAGCAAGCCAATCTCTACGGCCCGCCTGATGAGCACGCCAGTGGCGGGTTCGATGGCGAGATCACTCTGTCGTCCACTTATGCCAAACGCGACCGCGTTCTGATCAGCGATCTCGACCGCTCGGGCTTCGGTGCAAGCGCAGTCATCGGCTATCGCCTGCCCGCCGGGAAAACGACCGCAAGGGTCCAGTTTCAGGCCGAAACCAACAAATATGCGACAACCACGCGCGGTGAGGTCGAAGTTCAGCAGAAACTGGGCCCGCAAGTCACCCTCAGCATCTCGGCCAGCGGCACCAAATCCGCAATTGTGCTCGAATCGCTCGATGCCGATCAGGTCGCGGTGCGCGGCGGGATCGAATTGCGCGCCGGATCGACCACTTTTGAAGTTTACGGCCGCCATCGCTGGCGTGGATACAACGACGCAGTCGGCGGGGCCGGCCAAGGCTGGCAGGGCGGAGTTAACCTGCGCCAACGGTTTGGTTCGTGGCACTGGCTCGAGCTCGGCGGCAGTCACGAACGGATCGACGACAATGGCGGGTGGCACGGCTTTTCGCGCAGCTCGGTGTCGGCTGACTACAGCGTCCCCATAGCCAAGCGGCTGCGCCTGATCGCCGGTACCGATTACCGGGTCTGGTCGTATCACGGGCGCTGGGTGGCCGACAATCCGGCCAATCCGCTGCGTCGCGACCGGCTGGTTCGACCTGAACTGGGGTTGTCCTGGGGCCGCACCAAGGGCGCTTATGCCAGAGCCAGCGGCGGCTATGACTTTTACGAATCCAATGATCCGCGTTTCAGCGGAAATGGGCCGCGATTGAAACTCAGCATCGGGTATCGCTTTTAGGTCAATTCAGCTTTTTGGCCGAATCTCTTGCAATCCAGGGCAGCAATGCCCGCATGGACTCACCTAGCGACATCAGCGACGGACCCAGCCAGCCGCCCTTTTGCCGCGCGGTCAGCTTCTTCAACTCATAGGCCGCGCGCTGGCTGCTGATCTGCTCGGCGATCAATTCGCGATAGATCTTGTCGGCGGCGCGGCGGCGCCGGACGGCATCCGTCGAATCGAGGAACGATTCGACCCATTGACCAAGCTTTCCACCGCCGCCCCCGGCATTTTCGCCCGCGCTTTCTTTGCTCAAGGCAGCCATTTGCGCATCGAGCCGGGTTAGAATGGCATCAAGTCCGGCCTCGTCCGTCCCGCCGCGCGCTTTGAGCGCGGCGACAGTCTCACGAACCGGACCGTCGCTGAGCGCGCCGTATTCCTGAAACGCACCAAGCAGATCAATCCCGCGGCGAATCTGCGCCGGATCAGTCTCGAGCGCTTGCTGGCAAGCCCTGTGGCACGCCTCCCAAGCCTGCCACCGGTAGACGAAGTCCAGCCCGGTGCCCTTGATGTTCTGCATTCCCATGATCCGGTTGATCAGGCCTGGCGGTGATTTCTCAGCGATCAGGCGAATCAGGTCTTCGCCCGGGGTGTAATATTCGCGCACCGGGATCAGCTTGGCCATGAAGCATTTTCGGAGCAGCACACAGACTTCGGCATCGAGTGCCACCTGCTCCCCGCCTGAGCTGATCCGTGCCGCCAATGCCGCATATTCGCGCTGAAGGATCTGCTGATCGGAAAAATAGGCAGCGGTCGCAGCGGCATTGGGAACACCGGCACCTTCCAGCGCGGCCGCAAGCTGATCGCTTTTGGCTGCCGTCATGGCCTCTGCCGTACTGATCTTGTCCGAATGCGCCGCCAGCATCGCTGACAGCCGCCCGGCCAGCTGATCCTGATCGAGTGGAATCCGCTGATGCCTGGCCAATCCTGCGAAAACCTCGCCAGGGCTGCGGTCAGGATCGCCATACAAGGTCAGCTTGGCCGCGTAGTCCCTCCAGCTCTCTTCGATAAAGCCGACCAGACCGTCGATGTTGGAGCCGATCAGGACATGCTGATCCGCCGCGACATCTTCGACCAGAATTCGCGCAAAGACCCGACTGCGCGGAACCCGATCGGCGCGGTTGTTGACGACGGTAGAGACGAAAATCTCCGGGTCCTTGGCCAGATCGTGGTCAACAAATCCCATCCGGGTCCAGTTGCCCATCGCCCCGAACCGCTCATTGGCCGAATTGCCCATCACAAATTCGAGCGTTCGGCCATTGATCGTCGCGCGCGGGTAGATTTTGAGCACGCCAAGGTCGGCCACGACCCGATCAGACATCTCCTTGACCGCATAGTCGGCTGCCAGGCCCATTTCATCGGCCATCGCAGTTACCAGTGCGATGTTGAACGGATGCTCGGCGTAAGGGAACCGGTCGAGCAAGCTTTGATGGATCAAGCCCGCCTCGCGCCAGCCAACCGGGCGGATCCGGGTGCCGTATTCCTCTGCTGCTTCCCGCAGAATCGGAAACATTTCCTCTTCGGTCGTCAGCAGAATTCCGCGATCCGGGATGAACTGCGTCATTACTTCTGGAATGTTCCGGCCAGCTGGGCCCTGAACATCTTCATGGTCCGGATATGTATTTGTTATCGTGGATATATCATCGCGCATCCAGTCTTTCTGGAGCACCCGTACATAGCTGGGGGTGAGGCCCATGCATTCCCACAGGAACACGCGCGCACCAAGCCCGCGAGTGGTTTCGATCAGATCGAACTGCTCCCAGATCGTGGCTTTGTCGTAGGGCCGGAACAGAAACATTTCCTGCAAGTCCCCAAACGGCCGGCCAAGCAGGAACATCGCCTCGCAGCCGGTGGTCTTGGAGACAAGCGGGTGGCCCAGCCCGCTGATCAGTGCTGCTTTCAACCGTTCGGTTCCCGATTTGCCGCGCGTCCCCCAACCGCCAAGCACCAGCGCGATCCCCTCGCGCCGCCGCCGCATCAGCCGCCCGCGCCAGACATGCCGTCCGACGAACCAGGTCGATGCCAGCACAATAAACACGGCCAGCTGCAACAGCGTATTGTCATAGACTGTCGCGAAATAGGCCCAGGCCTCGTGCATGATGCCCTGGATCGCCGGCAGCGCCGCCCCGAGCGAAAACAGCCGGGTGATCTGCGGATCGGGCTCTTCGTCCGGCTCGAGCCGGGGTGCGAATTCGATCCCGACTCCGGCCTTGCGTAGCGCGACCACGTAGTCATGCCCCGGCTCGTTGCGAAGGGGGGCCAGGACCGGAAACTGGCGCGACAGGTTCAAAAAGCAGCGGATCCGGGCAAACAGACCGCGCGGCGGGACTATCAGGGTCACCCCTTCGCTGGTGTAAATTGTGAACTCACGTCCGACATCGACTGCCGA
The DNA here is from genome assembly GCA_937860195.1 of uncultured Novosphingobium sp. Classification (GTDB taxonomy): domain Bacteria; phylum Pseudomonadota; class Alphaproteobacteria; order Sphingomonadales; family Sphingomonadaceae; genus Novosphingobium. The sequence continues at coordinate 18,673 of CALMBN010000139.1, read as the reverse complement.
CAAGACATGATCAAGCAGCGGCACGAAGTTGCGCCACCCGGCTTCGCTGCCGAGATGCAGCGGCTCGCCCGGAACCTTGGTCGGGGCAAGCTCAGCCATATGTCCGGCTGGCGCAATAATGGGGCCGCTGAATTTCCGGCCGATGGTGTGAAGCCAGGCTTGCCGTTTATCGGTGGAGCTGGTTTTCAGCTCGTAGAGAATTCGCCACCAGCGGCGGACGAAACGATCGCCGCGCCGCAGCGAGGGGCGCCGTCCCGGTGCAAATTCGTACCCGAAGTCGTTCTGGGCCAGCACCGCCAACACCCGGCCAACAAGCGCTTGGTCGCCGCGGAGCGCCGCGATTCGCCTGGCCTCTCCTTCGCGTTGTCCCGCGATCGAAGAACCAACAACTTCGGCGATCGCCCTCGCTGCAGGGTCGGCCAGCAACCACAACGCTTCACGGCCTTCGCCTGCCCAATGCCGGACTTTGGCATTATCACTGCGTTTGCGCAGGCTGGTCAGCGCTTTTTGCAACCGGGCAGCCGTTGCTATCGCACCGGTCTCATCCTGCTTGAGCAGCTGCCCTACCAGCTCTGGTCCAGCTGCAATTCCAAGTCTCAGCACGAATTCATCCTGGTCGCGGGCCAGCAACCGTTCGAGCAGGGCCAGACAGACCTCATCCCCAACCAGCGCGACCACATCCGGCAGGACCGAGACCAACGCAGCACGAACCTGCGGATCACGATCGACCCGCAGTTTGGCAAACAGGCCCCTGGCCAAAGTCTCGGGCATGCGCGGCAAGGCAAAAGCCAGGGCCTGCCGGACGGCGCCATCCTGATCGTTGGCCAGCCGCTGGAGCCAATCGGCATGGTTGGGCTGGGCATGACTCGAATCGGCCAGCAAACCCGCCAATTGGCGCCGCACAAACAACCGGTTGTCGCGGGCCAGCGGGCCAGACTGATCGGCGCTCGGCAGGAGGCGACGCTGCATCACTGCTTCGAACGATGTCGGCGAGAGCGCTTGCAAGGTCGCCATGGCGTCAACTTGGGCCCAGGCATCTTCATCGGCGTTGAGTGCAGTCCGGCGGGTGTCGATAATTGCAGCATCGATCCAGAATCCGTCAAGGCCGCCTCGCGCTCGCTCGACAATCATGCGCAAGGCGCGGTGTGCCGCAACCCGGATCCTCCGGTCGCCACGCCAGCCGCGCCCTTCCGCCAGCAGATTGGCGAGCGCCTCACCGATCAGACCGGACCTCGGATCGATCAGGCCCTCGGCTAGCCCCCGCGCGACCAGCTCTCCGCAGCGATCGAGCCCATAGGCAATGGCGCGTTCGCGCATCCCAACCCTGATCCGGTACCGCTCGAGCACAGCATCAGCGTCGAACCGGACCTTCAGCGCCCTGGCATCGCTTTCCAGCCGCGCCGCGTCTGCCCCGAGTTGCTCGGCCAAATCGAGAATTGCGGCATCGCGCTCAGCCGGATCGTGCGCATTTCGCAGCCTTGTGTTGAAAGCGGCGGCCTTGGTGTGGAGGCCCTCGATCGCCACGAATTGCGCCAAAGTCCAACCGATTGCTGCTTTAACGATTTCAGCCGCAGTTTCAGGTGGATCATCGCTGAGTGAAGCCAGCAATTCGTCGCGCAGATCGGACTGGACTGGCCGCTGAAGCTGTGGGACTTCGGCTTCCAGCGCTGCTGCCATGGTGCTGGCGCGCAGGGCGGGGGTCACAGTCGCGCTCCGAAGCAAGCAGCCAGTCTGGCCCGGTCCTCGGCATTTCTCATCAACCGGCGACGCATTGATTCGGACAGCTCAAGATGGCTGAAACCAGTAAACCCGGCCGCGCGCAGGGCCCGGCCTTGTGCGTTTGTGGTTGCGCCGAGTTCGTCGCTAGCGATCGGGAAGACTGCCACCTTGGTGTCTGGAAAGGCCCCGGTCAGGCAATCAGCCAGATCGAGCAGCCGCTCCGATGGATCGCGACTGCCGTCGCTGAGAATCATCCCGGCTTCCGCCGCTGCAAGGCTGTTGCGTCTGGCGTGGTCAAAGCCGTGTAGCTGAATCACGCGCCCAAGCGGATGGCGTTGGGCAAAGGCCAGCGAAAACGCGGTCAGGTAATGGGTCGGCAGCCGCGCGATGTCGCCCGAGTGCGGACAATCCTCGCCGCCTCGGCGCGGCGCACTGTTCCACGCGGCGGCGGCGAAGGGATGCTCTTCGAACAAAGCCCCGGCCAGTTCACCGGTCAGCCGGTCAGCCCCACGATGCGGTGCGGTAAGCGCAACCGGAATTGATGCCGGATCCGTGCGAAACAGATAGGCACCACGCCCAGTGCAGGTTCCGTTTGGCTCAGCCAGGCTAAGGCCGGCGGGCAGCTCAAGTTGCCCCGCTTCAAGCTCGAAATCGGTTGATCCGCGCAGATCTCCGCTCGCCAAGGCACGAGCAAACATCGCTTCGGCAGCGCGCGCTTCGACCGCATCGGGAACGTGGAAACTGCCCTCTTTGCGAGGGGAGCGAAGGAGCAAGGCGAGAGCGGTTGCAGTCAGGACCATTGCGATCACAATCCAGGTCAGGCGGTGCCGAAGCACCGTCATCCCCCGGCCTCCCCGCTTGCCGAAGCATCGTCTTCGAATCCGCCCGCGCCGTCCTCTTGCTCTTCTTCATAGAGCACCATCATCTGATAGTCGCGGCGGTCGATTCCAACCGGGCCAATCGGGCGCCATTGATTGACGGCGATGGCACTGCGCTCCTGACGGGTCAGCAGCTCTGGCGGGAAAGCGTTGGCTGCCGCCAGCCGAGCGCGATCCTCCGGATTGAATCTGACAAATGCCGAATCAGCCGCAGCTGAGGTCAGCGGGCGTCGTTCCCCAACCCTGATGTCGATCGCAATCACACCAGGATCAACCGTCCCCGACACGACCCTGATCGCAGAGATCGGGCGGTCGGCGGCAATTCTGACTTCGTCCGCTGTGGCGACCTGGTCGTCAGAGCCCCGGTAATATTGAACCGGACCGCGGCGCTTGCCGCTCGATTCGAACAGCACGCTGCGTGAATACACTTCGTGAACGCTAACGATTCCACCGCGTTCGTCGAGCAGTTCGACCCGAACCGAATAGGACCAGGCCTTGCCCGGTACGGCCGATCCCTGTGCGAGGATTGGTTGCGTCAGGATGCGGGTGGCACTGACCGGCTGGCTGAAGCGGAACACCGTCGGACGGACCCGGTCAAGCCGATAGGCGATCACCCGCCGCGCAATCCGGCTGACCTCACCGCCGTTCGCCTCAGTCAACCGCAGCAAAGTGTGCACCCCAAATCCAGCTTGCTGGCCCAGGATGGCCACAAGGCCGATCAGGGCCAGCCAGATCAGGGTTCGGCCCAGTCCGCTCAGCGATATCCAGGCGCGCGATTCGCCGCTCACGGTTTCGACTCCCGCAGCTTGGCCGGTTCTGGGACCAGCCAAAACGTAGCGTGCCTACCTCGTCCGGTTTCGGAAAAGTAACGGATCGACATGTTTGGGGCAATTTCCAGGCCGGCTGTCGCTCGGGTTCGATCGACCACAGTTGCCGGCAAGCCGATGATATCCGCCAGCGCGCGCATTTGGCCAAGCCAGTTACTGTTGCGCTCGATCAGGTCTGGAACCAGCGCGATTGCCCCGGCAACCGGGGGAGAACCGGCGGGGGACTTGCGCAATTGGATCAGGCGCGCCGACCCCGGTGATCCGGCCCGGAGCACTGCCTGACTGACAACACCAAAGGGACTACGTTGCGATCCGGCCAGCCGATCATCATCAGCGGCGATCATAAGCACACTGCTGTTCCAGCGGGCATGCAGCACCGCTGCGGTGCTAATCAGACGGCGCGAACTGCCTTCGGTCTGGACGATTCGGTCACCTTCGGCGCCAGGAGTGAAGAAGAAGGTGCTGTCCGTCCCGTCAGGCCAGGCCAGGCGCCATTGGCGTTTTCCGTCCAGATCACAGGGTCCCAGCTCCCATCCGGCCAGAGCCGCGTTGCGCCGCGCAACTTCTGGCAGACCGGCTTTGGCACTGAGCCCGGCCAATACCGGCTCAACCACCTCGAATCTCAGAAAAGCCAGCTGGGCGAGGTCAAGCCTTGCGTCAATGGCCGGCCTGGTAACCTCGATCCGGCATTCCGGCACAAGATCATTCGCAACTGTCGCTGGTGAAGCGAGCAGCACCAGCTGCGTCCCGCCAAGCACCAATTCGCCCCGGTTGACTGTGCCTTCCAGCGCGAACCGCACGGACAGGCCTGGCAACTGGCCGCGCAGAACTGCCAGATCGAGCGATGCAGCAGCACCGCCGCCCAGTTCGAGCCGGGGGGTTTCTCCGGCTCCGGCCACCACTGCCAGTTCGTCCGGGTGCGCATTCTTGCGCAACACGCCGATCAGCGAGCGCTTGGCATCGCCCGCTTCCGGATTTGATCCTGAAACGACCAGCCAGCGCGCGCGTTGTGACGCAAACAGCGCCAACGATGCCGCTGCGAGGCCCGGCTGACGCGCTGGATCGACCGCGATAACGGCAAGGCGGCGGCTGGCCGCAGGGTTGAACACCAGCAGATCGCGCTGGCCTTCGGAAGCACGAGACAGCGCCCAGGTTCCGTCGCTCTGTGGTGACATCAGGAACCCTTCCTGCTGCATTGCCGGTGCAACCAGATCGGGTCTGGCTCCACTTTCCAGCAACTGAATGGCATCACCCAGCGCCCGCAGTTCCGAAGCTTTCAGCGCGACACCGGGAATACCGGCTTTGTGCAAATGCCCATCGCCAACAGCGGCGGCAAGCAAGTATCCGGTTTCCTGGCCGGAAGCGGATTTGACCCGTGCAGCCACTGCCGCAGAATTGGCCGGGAGCAGAATGGCGAGCCCGAATCCCGCCAGATTGCCAGCAACTGCACCGGCAATCGACACTTCCAGCGTATTGCGCATGACTCGCGGGAAGATGTTCTTGTCGTAAGCCTTGATCGCCAGGAGAGTCGAAAGCAGATAGCCAAACCCGTAAAAATCCGTTGTCTTGACATCGAGTGCGAGCAACCCGAGTCCGTGGCCAAGCACCAGTTTGTAGACAAAACTGACGTTGAAAAACAGCACCAGCTTGCGCGAACCCTCGATCGTCATGCTGGCAAAAAGCGGTAACTTCATAACCGCGATGGCCAGCAGATAGATCACCCCCGCTTCAACAATCGAGCTGAGCACCTTGGTTGGCTGATACCATTGCAAGGCGATCAGCGCCGGGATCAGAATGCCCGAAAAGTCCCAACCGTACCGGACATTCATCTGTGAAGCGATGAAGGCAGTCAGAACCAGGATGATATAGGCCTTGGGGCTGGCCAGAATCGAGCTGGCGAGCCCCTCGTATACATAGGTCACCCCGCTGAGGCGGAAATTGGTGAACTCCATCAAGCCATACCGCACGATCAGCCAGGTCAGACCGATGGTCACGGCTGCTGCAATCAAACCCCGCGCCAGACCCGGCTTCCAGAACTGATTGGCCATCAGCGAAATCACCACCAGGCCGAAGCTTTGCAGATTGCTGTGCCAATCGAATTGCCAGTCATAACGCCGCGACAGCCACTCTGCTGCTTGCGGTAAAAGCCAGCCATCGAAGGTCAGGCGCACCGCGATGCTGGCGAGGATCAGGGCCATGAACCGGTCACGCCCAAACAGCGCATTGTAGCGCCCGCGTGAAAACCGTTCTGAGAAAAAATATGCGATGAGGTAGGTCAGGACCGCCTCTACCACGATCACGCCTGCCGCGAACGGACGCAATACCAGCAGTGGCACGATATAGCCCGGCACCACCAACCCGGACATAACCCAGCCAAACCGCAGGTTGAAAAAGGCCAGCACGAAAACCCCGACCCACACCGTGGTGATGACCGAACTGGTCAACGCGCCTTCGGGAAAAATCGGCAGCACCAGCTGTCAGCCCTTTGCGGGTTCGATGAGCGCAGCAATCTTTTCGAGCAACGCTGCGGGTTGAACCGGCTTGCGAACAATTCCGGCAACGCTCGGAAAATCGAGCGCTTCGACCACACTGGCGGTGGCCGAGGCCGACAGGACCAGCACCGGCGGCACCGCGCGACCGCTTTCACTCAACACGCCCAGAAACCGCAATCCGTCCATTTCCGGCATCAGCAGATCAAGCAGCACCAGATCGAACGGTGCGCCATCATCAAGCCGGGCCAATCCCTCTCGTCCATCGGCGGCGCGGATCACACCATAGCCTGACATTTCGAGGAAGTCGGCCAGCACCTCGCACAACAGATCATCGTCATCGATCAAGAGTATCTTCTGGTTCATTAGCCAATCCGCCGCATTTCGATGGTGAAGCGATAACCTTTGCCGACCCGGCTCGAATAGGAAACCACCGCACCCCAGGTGACCGCAGCGGCCATCCCTTCGACAATGGCACGGAATGGCCCTGGAGCCTTGTCAGCCGGGGCCTCAAGCGCAGCATAGAGCCGTTCAAAAGCCATCCCGACCCCGCCAGAAACGCTCAATCTGGTCTTGCCTTCGAGCTCGGTCACATCGAGCACGATCGCTTCGCCAGGGGGCGAATCCGCCAGAACAATCCGGATCATGGCCTCAACCATGTCGGCCAGAAGCCTGGGGTCGGCGATGGTAAAGCCGGAAATCGACGGGCGGCTGGCCTTTATCGTTACGCTGAGTTCTCGCGCCAGAGCCGCAACCCGGCCGCAGGCCTCCTCGACGATCACGGCTGCATCAAGCGGGAAACACTCGCCTCTGGCATCGCCGGGGACCGGATGGAGGTGCGGGGTCAAAGCATCAAGCCGTTCGGTAGCACGGCCAACCGCCTGCCCGATCTGGCCATGGGCCCTGGCTATGCGCAGGGCATCAAGCCGCCCACTGCCTGCCGCCGCCAATGCAAACCCGATGGCATCGAGATCATTGCGGATGCTGACATCGACCAGCCCCGACAGGTTGAGCCGCAATTGCGCCAAGCGGCGCAGCTCGCTCACATCAATCGCTTCAACCACCAGTGCAAGCGGACGGCCCCCGGCGGCTTCGCGCGCCACCGCAACCCGAAGTTGCCGGGACCGGGTATCGATCTCTCGCGCATCGACCCGCATTTCACCGCCATGGAGCAACAAATCGCGCACTGCGGCATCAATCCGGGCCTGATCAAGCCGGGTAAGCGCCTTGAGCAAGGACGGAAGGGTCGTTTCAGTGAGCGACAGATCAAGTTGCCCGAACAGATTGCCCATTGCAGCATTGGCATGAATCGGGAAACCGATCGGATGGAACACCATGACCGCAGTTTCCAGTCGGTCGAGGCCGGTTGAGACCTGTTCTCCGTGGCCGGCAATCAGCTTCACGGCGCCGCCGGCCCATTCATCTGCTGGCCGATAAGAACGGCGACGGTCGGCCCCGGCGCTCAGATCGGCGCGCAGTTGCTGCATCGCCCGGTAATCGGCGGCGAGCGAAGCGGCTGTCGAAAGAGCCCGCGTGACCGACTGCCCTTCGGGAACGCCATAGAGCCAGTACACCTCGCCTTGCGCAGGCCCCAATGCGGCCAGCCATGCGGCACCCGGCCAGTCCGGCACCAACGCAGCGGCATCGATCGGCACCGAGGCCCGCCGCGCTCGGCGCAAGAGCGCGCGCAGCCTGCGGCGGTCACCCAGTGCTTCATCCGACAAAGCGTAGCTTGATTCCAATACCAGGAGCTGGTTGCCGCGCACCTCGAAGAGCAGGGACTGGTCAATCCCCAGACCAGTCGCCGATTCGGCCAGAAATTGCGACATCCGGCCAAGATCCTTGAGCAGCACCTGGTGCGAGGATAGGTTGATTGTCTGGGTGACAAAGCGCCGGAGATTGCGATCTTCACTCAATTCGGCGCGATGCAGAACCAGCAGGGCAGCCAGCGGCTGAGCCAGCACCAACGCTGTGACTGGAAGCAGCACGCCGGCATATTCGAGCGCCAACCAGGTGCCCGCCCCAATCGCCGTCAAACTTGCCAGCAGCAGCAATGGCATGATCCGCTTTGGATCCGAGCGAAGGTAAATCAACCCCGAGACCAGCGCGAACAGCACCAGCAACAAAGCCGATTGTGCGGTTCCCAATGAACGAACTTCGCGCCGGTCAATCAAGGTCTGGATCGCCAGTGCGTTGTAGTCGGTAAGCGTTCCAACAGAACCCGGAACATCGCGCGGACTGGCAACAGTCACCGGGCGCGCGGCTTGCGGCGGCTCGACCAGCACAACCATGCCCTTGAGCGCCGCTTCTATCGCTTCGCCTGACAAGACCTGGCTGGCTTCGAACCGAGGCAAATTCTGGCGGCGGGTCAGCCGCAGCCAATAGGGTTCGCCGATCGGCTCGCGCCCCGCTGCGGCAGTTTCAAATAGCGGGATCGGTCCCGGTGATCCCGGAAGAGCCATCAGTTGGGCACGGTGTAGGCCGCGTTCGGCCGCGGCCAGGACCCGCGCACCACTCGTTATGCCTGGGTTCGGAGGCGGCTTTGTCAATTGCCAGACTGGCTTGCCCGGCACTTTGGACACCGGGCGAGCCACAATGACCTTGCCTGATGCAAATCCGTCACGAGCAATATCAAGGCCGGGGTCCAGCCGGAACGCAACCCGGGTGGCGCCCAGAGCCAATGCCGCCTGAACCAGTTCGGCATGGCGGCCCGTTCCACGCGCTTCGAATTCACGGTCGCTGTCGATGATGACCACAGCAGGCGGACGACCGGGAGCGTCAAGGGTCATGATGTCGAAGGCAGCAGCATCGCTCCACCTGGTCCAGCCGCGATCATGGGCAACGCCCAACATCAGTGCGACAGTCAGCGGCAGCAGCCCGATCGCCACCCGCCGCCAGCCATCGAGCCGCAAGGCGGTCCACAGACCGGCGAGCAGGCCTGAGCGTCGCGCTGGATCGGCTTCCACCACTTTGACTATGCCCTTGCCCCGGCTGGCTGCGCCGACAATCCTGACGCGGTGCAACCCTAGGGATTTTCCCGGACCCCGCGCAACGTCGCTACCGCGCCATTCCACCGCAAAAAGCGGGGAGCGCGCCCGTTCATCATGCTTAAAACGATCTTTACCCTATTCTGCGTAGATGTGCGCAGTCCATTCGGCACAGGAATATCCAGAACGTGACATCGCTTGTCGATATCCAGATCAACCGCCGGGGTGAATCCGATGCGCCGATGGACATCGATACGGCGAGCGAAGAGACCACGACCCTTGGCCCGCTGTTCACTGGCTCGGATGACGAGCGGCGGATGCAGGTCCGGGCCTACCGGATGTGGCTGAGTCAGGTTGAAGCGGGGGAATTGCCGCCGATCGAGGGGTTGTACCCTGAACAACTGGGCGATCTCGGCACCAATGGTGCCTTGGTTGACTTTACGCTCGGGCTGGACCGTCCTGCCTTGATCTATCTCGGTGACGCACTGGCCGCCGAATGCGGCAAGGATCGGGACCTTTTCAATCTGGGCGACGTGCCAGAACGGTCCCTGCTCAGCCGACTGACCGAACACAGTCTTGAAGTCATCGCCAATCGCGCACCAGTTGGCTTTGATGCCGAGTTTGACGATCGCGACGACCGCCTGGTGCTCTACCGCTCGATCCTGCTGCCCTTTTCGAGCGATGGGGAGCGGGTCGATTTCGTCTATGGCGTAATCAGTTGGAAGCACGCCGACCGGCCACAACCCGGTGCGTTGCAAGTGCAGAGTGTTGGGCCGGCGCCGGGATTGGCCGGATTGCTGAGTTCGGCCCGCGATTTGGCCCTTCAGGCGCAACAGACTGAAGACCGCAGCCACCGCGCGCTTTATGCGGCGGTTTCACGCGTGCACGACCTCGCCGTTGCCGCGCGAGCCTGGCCGCGTGAATTTTCAACCATGCTGGCGGCGACTATGGGAACTGCCGTCCCCGCTGCGCCGCTCCACGCGCTGGTCCAGGCAGTGTTCGGACCCGGATGGGCTAAATCGCGGCTTAGCGAGTTTGCACTGGTGCTGGAGCACGCCGCGCGCACCGGTCTGGGTCACGGAGCGCTGCAAACCGTGCTGCAGGAATTCCCCGGCGGCCTGAAAGGTCTGGTCGCAGCTGAACGGGCGCTCCGCAAGGCTTCGTCACCAGCTGCGCGTACCGTTATGCGTCCGGGTTTGGCTCGAAAGCTGCGCCAGTTGGGACCTGTGGTCGATATCGCCCCGATGGACGAGTTCACTTTGCTGGTGGCTCGTCGCAATCGCGACGGAACCGTCTCGTTGCTGGGCAATCCGCGCGACTCTCGGTTGTTGGAAAAGGCCGCCAAGCAGCTGGTTTAACGCTAAATTCCGCCGCCAGTCAGTCGCTGACAAATCAGGTCAAGCTGATCAAGCGTGCGATAGCGGATTGTTACTGCGCCCGAACGCGGATCCGCATCGGTGTTGATCCGCACCGAGAGGCCCAGAAACTCTTCCAGATGACTTTGGACTGCTGCGATATCGGCCGAATCGCCGGTGTCGCGCTCACCGCGGGCCTTGCGCGCAATGCTGCCGCCGCTGGCCGGCTTGCGGGCCATCCGTTCAACTTCGCGCACCGATAGCCGCTTGGCCACCGCCAATTCAGCCAGAGTCTGTGCATTCTCAACCCCGACAAGCGCCCTGGCGTGGCCCATCGACAGACGGCCTTCCTCGACCAGTTCGATCACCAGAGTCGGCAGAGTCAACAGGCGTAGCAGGTTGGCGACGTGGCTGCGGCTCTTGTCGACCATTTTGGCGATCTCCGCCTGCGTCAATCCGTCGCTTTCGACCAGCCGATGATAGGCTCGGGCCTCTTCGATCGGATTGAGGTCTTCGCGCTGGAGGTTTTCAATCAACGCCAGGGCAGTTACTTCGCGCTCGTCAAGTTCGCGAATTAATGCTGGTATTTCATGCAGCCTGGCAAGTTGCGCGGCTCGCCAGCGGCGTTCGCCCGCAACCAGCCGCCATTGTCCGAGGCCGTGCGGAGTGACGATCACCGGTTGGATTACCCCGCGCTGGGCAATCGACGTGGCAAGTTCGGCCAGCGCCGCCTCGGAGAAGTGCCGCCGCGGCTGGCCGGGATGAGGAACGATATCCGCAACCGCAAGCATTGCGAGGCCGTTGCCCGGCTCGGTCATGCGCCGCGATTCAGTGACCAACGGCTCTTCACGCCGGGTCTCGCCCAGCAGGGCACCGAGGCCCCGACCCAGAGCGGGGCGTTTGGCGGTGGCTATGCGGACCACGGGATTCTCGCTCATGCAGCCTTCCTTTGCTTTGGCAGACGGGAGATCAGTTCGCGCGCCAAGGCCATATAGGCCTTGCTGCCTGCACAGGTGTGATCATAGACCAGCGCGGGCAACCCGTGGCTTGGTGCCTCAGACAACCGGACATTGCGCGGGATCACCGCTTCGAACACCAGATTGCCAAGGCACGAGCGGACATCGTCGGAAACCTGATCGGTCAGCCGGTTGCGGCGATCATACATGGTCAGCGCAATACCAATGATCCCGAGATCGGGATTGAACCGCTGCTGGACCTGCTCAACGGTTTTGAGCAGTTGCGAGAGACCTTCGAGCGCAAAGAACTCGCATTGCAGTGGTACCAGCAAGGTATCCGCTGCACTGAGGGCATTCAACGTCAGCAATCCGAGCGAAGGCGGGCAATCGATGAACGCAATGTCATAGCCATTCGGGACCGCCAGCGCATCACGCAGCCGATCGGTCCGGTTGTCCACGCCGACCAGTTCGATTTCAGCGCCAGACAGATCGACCGTCGCCGGGACCAGATCGAGTCCAGGTATCCGGGTGGCAGTGACGCATGCTGACAGCGGTTGCTGATCAACCAGCAGGTCATAAGCACTCTGCTCGCGCTGATCCGCTGCCAGACCGATGCCGGTCGACGCGTTCCCTTGTGGATCGAGGTCGATCAGCAACACCTTCCAGCCGGTCGCGGCCATCGCGGTGGCGATATTGATCGCTGTGGTGGTTTTACCCACCCCGCCTTTCTGATTGGCGATTGCCACGCGAATCACTCTTTTTTGCCCTTTCTGCCCAGCAACTGGCCCACGATAATTCCGGCATCGGGGTCTGTCAGCGATTGTTCCACGTGAAACGAGTGATTCCATCCCGCCAGTGCGTCCAGTTCCTGCAAGGCAGACCGCCCCTTCGGCAACAGCCAGACCGTTTCGGTTGTGGACAGTCTTGCGGATAGCTCGAGTAATTTGGGCAGCGGAGCAAATGCCCGTGCCGAAATGACATGAAAATGCCGGGTCGGCATCGTTTCGACGCTCACCCCTTCGATCCGAGCACGATCAAGCCCCAAAGCGACTCGTGCCCGCTCGAGCCATTCGACCCGCCGTCCGCGTGATTCGACCATCGTGACGGCGCAATCCGGCCTGAGTGCGGCAACAACCAGCCCCGGAAATCCCGCTCCCGTGCCCAGGTCAAGCCAGGACAATCTTGTTTCACGTGGAACATGCACAAGCAGTTGCGCTGAATCGGCAATATGCCGTCGCCAAACCTCGACCAGACTCGCCGCCGAAACGAGGTTCTGGTGTTGATTCTCCTCAATCAGCAAGGCCACAAGAGCTTCGAGCCGTTCCTTGGCCGCCGCGTCCCATTCCGGCAGAGTTTCCAGCCAGGTGCGCGCCTCAGCTTCGTTCGCCAGGCTCATGCTGCGCGCCGCCGGGCATGGACCAGCAGCGCCGCCAATGCCGCCGGCGTAATCCCCGGCACCCGCCCAGCTGCCGCCAGTGTTGCGGGCTGGGCCCGGCCCAGCCGCTCGGCCATTTCCCGTGAAAGCCCCGGGATCGCTTCATAGGGAAAGTCATCTCCCAACGGCAGCGCCTCACCGGCCCGAAGATCGCGCAATTCGCCGTCCTGCCGGACAAGGTAGGGCGCATAGGCGGCATCCTCAGTCATTTCGGCCACCAGATCGAGGTCCGCAAACGCATCGGCGCTGAGCCAAGGTTGCAGCTGTTCCAGGCCAATCCCGCCGAACCGCAGCCAATCGCGCAAAGCCAGACGGCCAGCGTCGCTGCGAACCGGCAATCCGGCTCCCGCCGCCAGCGCGCTGCCAGTCACGGTCAGGTCAAGCTGTGCATCGAGCAGTTCGCGCGCACGCGCACGTCGTTCGAACCATTCGGTCCGCTCTGGCCCGATGCATCCGAGCGTCAATCCCAGGGGTGTCAGCCGGGTGCAGGCATTGTTGGCCCGCAGCCGCAACCGATATTCCGCCCGCGCCGTCAGCATTCGGTACGGCTCGCTCACGCCATGCAGAGTCAGGTCGTCAACCATCACCGCCAGATAGCTGTTTGCCCGATCGATGGCAGGGCCATCACGCCCCACAACTGCGGCGGCGGCATGCATTCCGGCAACCAGCCCTTGCGCAGCGGCTTCTTCATAGCCAGTGGTGCCATTGATTTGCCCCGCACAATAAAGCCCGGGCAGATCGCGCAGCTCCAGACTTGGCCGCAAGCTGCGCGGATCGATGTGATCGTATTCTACAGCATAGCCCGGCACGGCCATTTCCACATGCTCAAGCCCTGCCATTGTCCGCAACATCTCCAGCTGGACGTCGGCGGGGAGCGAGGTGCTGATCCCGTTGGGATAGACCAATGGCGTGTCGAGCCCTTCCGGTTCGAGGAACACCTGATGTCCTTCGCGGTCGGCAAAACGGTGGATCTTGTCCTCGATCGAAGGGCAATAGCGCGGCCCTGATGCCCCGATTGCTCCTGAAAATAGCGGAGAACGGTGCAGATTGGCGCGGATGACGTCGTGACTGCGCGGATTGGTCCGCGTGATTGCGCAGAACACTTGCGGCAGCACCCGGCCCGGTCCCAGCGGTGACATCGTCCACGGATCAAGGTCGCTCGGTTGCTCGTCGAGCTGGGCCCAATCGATAGTGCGGCCATCGAGCCGCGGCGGCGTCCCGGTTTTTAGACGGGCCAGCGGCAGGGCAACCTCGCGCAGCTGCGCCGCGAGCCGCTGAGCCGAGGCCTCGCCGATCCGTCCGCCGGTCATCCGCTCTTCGCCTCGAAACAGCACACCACCAAGGAAGGTGCCGGTGCACAGCACCACTGCCGGGGCAGCCAAGCTGGTCCCATCGGCCAGATCGATCCCTGCCATCCGGCCATGTTCGATCCGCAGCGCTGCTGCTTCGCCCGCAATCTGTGTCAGATCACCCTGAAGCGTGAGCAATCGCTGAACCTCAGCCTTGAACCGCTTGCGATCTGCCTGAACCCGCGGGCCCTGCACGGCTGATCCTTTGGAGCGGTTAAGCATCCGGTAATGGATCGCCCCGGCATCTGCAGCCCGCGCGATGATCCCATCGAACGCATCGACTTCGCGCACCAAATGCCCTTTGCCGAGCCCGCCAATCGCAGGATTGCAGCTCATCGCTCCGATCGCATCAAGATCGAAGCTGACCAGCGCGACATGCGCGCCCATCCGCGCTGCCACAGCCGCAGCCTCAACCCCGGCATGGCCCCCGCCGACCACAATGATATCGAACTGCTGCATTGTGCCAGCGCCCATAGAGCATTGCGGAGACAAGTGGGAACCGGTTTTCACCGTTCAGCGATGCAACCAACAAACACTCCGCAGGTGTGTTCCACGTGGAACATCACTTCCCGATGCAGAACCGCCCGAACAATGCGTCGAGCATATCTTCGGTCGCGGTTCGGCCAAGCAGTTTGTCGAACGAGACCCGGGCCAGCCGCAAGGCTTCGGCGGTGAGCAGTGGATCGGGGTGATCTACGGCCTGTGCCAGCGCAATGCGAGCCTGGCCGAGCAGATCGTGCTGGCGTTCGTTGAGCGCACCATCGCCCGGTTTGGGCAGGGCCTGACTGGCCGCCTCAACCAGATCGGCCCGGAGTTCGTCAATCCCTACCCCGGTTCGGGCCGACAGCTGGTGGCGAGGGGCGCTCTTCTCAGGATGATCCGGACGATCGATCTGGCCTTCGATCTCCCACGCTCCCGGCGGGCCTGCACCCTCTGGCCCGAGCCACAGCACCAGATCGGCCCGGTCAAGCGCTTCGAGGGCTCGTTCAATCCCGATTGCCTCCACCACGTCGTCAACCGCATCGTGGAGTCCAGCTGTGTCGGCGAACAGGAACGGGACTCCGGCAATTGCAACCGGGCGGGTCAGAACATCGCGGGTGGTGCCGGCAATCGGGGTTGCAATCGCAGCCTCGGCCTCAACCAACACATTGAATAGAGTGCTTTTACCTGCATTTGGCGGGCCCGCAACAACCACCCGGAAACCTTCCTTGAGCAGTTCGGCTCGCGGACGATCAAGCCAGGTCTTGATCTCCAGCGAAAGCGCTTCGATCTTGACTGCAAAATCGGCCGGAAGTGTCGCAACATCGTCTTCGTCGCCGAAATCGAGTACGGCTTCGACAGCGGCCGAGAGCATCAACAACTCGGCCCGCCAGCCTTCAACCTCTCGCGAAAACGCCCCACCCGCCATCGCCATCGCTGACAGCCGCTGGAGCTCGGTCTCAGCCTCAAGCAGATCCGCCAAGCCCTCGGCTTCAGCCAGATCGATCTTGCCGTTGGCGAAAGCGCGGCGCGTAAACTCACCGGGCCTCGCCTTGCGAAGACCTGCAAGCGCCGACAGCGCAGTCTCCACCGCAGCGATTACCGCACGGCCGCCGTGGCATTGCAGTTCGGCGGTATCCTCACCGGTCTCGGTTCCCGGCCCAGGCAACCACAGCACCAGCGCCTCGTCGATCGCAACGCCGTGGCGATCACGCAATTTGGCCAGCGCAGCGCGGCGCGGCGCCGGAACGCGGCCGGCCAGCTCATAGAGTGCGTCGCGGGCCTTGGGTCCGCTAACCCGCACTACGCCGATCGCTGCCGGAGGCGCGCCGCTGGACAAGGCGAAGATCGTATCGGTCATTTCACCCGTCTAGCAGATCAGCAGTATCGGCGGGAGGATCAATCGTCTTTCTTTTTCCCCGCTCCAGTGGCAAACGCGCTGCTGCTTTCCACGAACTGCTGGAACAGCTTAAGCCCGACCTGGCCCATCGGCGCGATGTTCTTGGCGAAATCCTGGACCTGATCGACCGAACCTGCGCCCTTCATCGCCTTGGATATCATGTCGATATAGACTCCATTGGCCTTCGACACATCGGGCAGGCCGAGAAAGCTGCGTGCCTCTTCCGGGGTGCAATCGACTTCGACATTGATCTTCATTGCAAACTCCTGATCGGCACCCAGCCATTCCCTTGGGCCAAGCTGGCATAACCCCTTCACAAAGTCCATTGCGGGCTTAGGGTTGCGGCTCAGGCCAGCCATGGAGTGAACAGTATGTCCGAAACCGTCCAGATCCCGTCGCTCAAGGGAGGCGGCACGATTCCCGCCTATGTCGCGCGGACTGCGGGCACACCCAAGGCGGCAATCATCGTCATTCCGGAGATTTTCGGGGTCAACGCGGGCATTCGTCAAAAGACCGACAAGTGGGCGGCAGCGGGCTATCTGGCGGTCGCGCCGGACATTTTCTGGCGGTTCGCTCCCGGTGTGGAACTCAACCCCGATGTCGAGGCGGAACTGCAAGAGGCCTTTGGCTATTTCCAGCAATATGATCCGGCAGCTGGAGTCTATGACATTGAATCGGCGATCAAATGGCTCCGAGGCGAAGGTGTGGCCAAGGTCGGTTGTGTGGGTTACTGCCTCGGCGGGCGACTGGCCTATATGGCTGCGGCGCGGACTGATATTGACGTTTCGGTCGGCTATTACGGGGTGATGATCGATACGATGCTTGATGAGTCTCATCACATCGCCAGGCCGCTGATGCTGCATATCCCGACCGCCGACCATTTCGTGAGACCAGAAGCTCAAGCCGCGATCCATGCCGGGTTGGACGAACACCCGCGCGTGACGCTGCATGACTATCCCGGCCTCGACCACGGCTTCGCCGCCGAACTGGGCAACCGGCGTGATGAGGTGGGCGCGCAGCTGGCTGACAGCCGCACTGCGGTTTTTCTGGCGGAGCACCTGGCATGAGCGCCACACACACCGGTGTCGCTGCCTGGCACGCCTATATGGAAAGCGGCGGCGATGCCGATCTGCTCTCCGCCCAGATTGCCGATGATGCGGTTTTCCATTCGCCGGTGGTCCACAGCCCGCAGGAAGGAAAAGCCAAGGTCATGCTCTACCTGCTGAGCGCCGCGAAAGTGCTGGGTAATGACAGCTTCAGCTACGTCCGAGAAATCGTGGAGGACAACGATGTCCTGCTCGAATTCACCAGCGAGATCGACGGCATCACAATCAACGGGATTGACCTGATCCGCTTTGATGACGCCGGGAAAATCAAGGATTTCAAAGTGATGGTCCGCCCGGTCAAGGCGGTCAACAAACTGTGGGAGATGATGGCGGCGCAGCTTCAGGCGGCGGGGTGACGGGCTTTTGGGTGCAGATAATAGTCGCCGCGCCCTTGCGGATTGACTGGGATGGTCACAGCATTGAGCGGTCCCAATAGCACCAACGCAAGCGGGGCTTGGCCCAGCCCCCACCACATTATTGCAATGGCAGACCATAGCGCAGCCCATGCGCCAACAAGGCGAAGAATGGCACGCTGCAAGCCATAACTGAAGGCCCACCGCTCCTTGCCCAGCACTTCGATCAGCAAGGTGCTCGCCGCTTCATGCTGCAAGGCCGGCACCCAGAGTCGGTGCCCGCCAAGCGCAAGTGAATTGACCGAGACCGAGGCGTGAGCCGCCCCATCGACATGGACCAGAATCCCCCCTGCCTCTAGCATCGATGCAAGCACCAGCGCTTCGACTCGCGAAATAAGCGCGGCGATGGTTACCATCGCATCGTCGGGCAGATCGCTTTCCATCCGGTCCTCTTAGTGCAGCAAGCCATCATCTAGCATACGAACGATAAAATCGAGCCGCTCCCCCACCCCCACCAATGGCAAATCGGTCACCGCATACCCATACCGCCGCCACGCTGCTGTCACCGCATCGTCGCTCGCCACAGCCTGCTCCCAGTCCTGAATTCGCTCGGCATCCTGAGCGTAGATCGCGGCCCAGGCTGGCGCGCGGAAAATCGGACCCTGATAGCGCACGGTCCGGCAAGCGCGGTCCACAGCTTTGGGTATGGGCAGGCCTGAGACATCGAGGAATCCGACCACATCGGGGAAACCCCGATCGAAAAGAACCAGTCCCTCAACTGTAGCATGCCGCTCAAATTCGCGAACGTGGGCCTCGAGCATCGCTTCGGCGAACTCCAGGGGATCGGCCTCGCGCAGCGCCATTCCGCCAGGTGATTGCAGCAATTGCCGCGCAACTTCCGGGGAAGTCCTGAACCCGGCTGCCTCTGCAGCATTGAGCAACGTCGTTTTGCCCGCCCCCGGCGCGCCGGTCAGAACCGCGTGCCAGGGTGCGAGCAGTCTCACCTACTGATTCATCGTCGCGAAGAAGTCTTCGTTCGACTTCGAATCCTTCATCTTGTCGAGCAGGAATTCCATCGCGTCGATCGTGCCCATCTGCATCAGGATCCGGCGCAGGACCCACATCTTGGAGAGCTTGTCCTTCTCAACCAGCAGCTCTTCCTTGCGGGTGCCGGACTTGCCGACATCGAGCGCCGGGAAGATCCGCTTGTCGGAAACCTTGCGGTCAAGCACGATTTCGCTGTTGCCGGTGCCCTTGAACTCTTCGAAGATCACTTCGTCCATCCGGCTCCCGGTATCGATCAGCGCGGTGGCGATGATCGAGAGGCTGCCGCCCTCCTC
>CALMBN010000138.1 GCA_937860195.1 uncultured Novosphingobium sp. | reverse complement strand
GGTGTCTCGACTTCGCTCGACACGAACGGGACTTGAATTTTGATCTGGACCTAACCGAGACTCGCAAATCACCGCGCCCTCGCCTAAAGCCGCCGCCATGATCCTCGTCATCGACAATTACGACAGCTTCACCTGGAACCTGGTCCATTACCTGATGGAACTGGGCGCCGAGGTGCAGGTTGTCCGCAACGATGCCATTTCAGCGGGGCAAGCGCTTTCCAGCGGGGCCAAGGGTTTCCTGATTTCGCCGGGCCCGTGCACTCCCAATGAGGCCGGGATCAGCCTCGATCTGGTCGCCGCCTGCGCCGATGCCGGAAAGCCGCTGCTCGGGGTGTGCCTGGGCCACCAGTCGATCGGTCAGCATTTTGGCGGCCAGGTCGTTCGCGGCGGGCTGATGCACGGCAAGACCAGCGCGGTTACCCACGATGGCACCGGACTCTACAAGGGCCTGCCTTCACCCTTCATGGCGACCCGTTATCACTCGCTGATCGTCGATGATGTGCCCGATGAACTGGTGATCAATTGCACGTCCGACGATGGCCACGTGATGGGCTTTCGCCACGCGACATTGCCGATCCACGGCGTGCAGTTTCACCCTGAAAGCATCGCGACCGAACACGGCCACGCGATGCTGGCGAACTTCCTCGAAATCTGCGGGATCAAGGCCCGCGCGCTGGCGTGAATCAGGCCGAATCGGAAGCACTGTTTGGCCGGATGCTCGACGGTGAATTGCCGGATGAGGCAATTGCCGCCACTTTGATCGAGCTGGCTGAGCGCGGCGAAACGGCTGCGGAAGTGGCCGGCGCAGTCCGGGCGATGCGCGCCCGGATGAAGCGGATCACCGCGCCTGCCGGCGCAATTGACGTTTGCGGCACCGGCGGGGATGGCCAGCACAGCCTAAACGTTTCAACCGCTGTGGCGCTGGTTGTTGCCGCCTGTGAGGTGCCCGTCGCAAAGCACGGTAACCGTGCCGCCTCCAGCCTGGCTGGCGGCGCTGATACGCTCGAAGCACTTGGCCTGAATCTCGCCCGCGCATCGGATATGGCCGAAGAAACGCTGGCTGATCTCGGCATCGCCTTCCTGTTCGCGCAGGCCCACCACCCGGCGCTGGGCCGGATCGCGCCGATCCGCAAGGCTTTGGGGCGACGAACGATTTTCAACCTGCTCGGTCCTTTGGCGAACCCAGCAGGTGTTACGCGGCAACTGGTGGGCGTTTCGCACCCAAGCTTGATCGCGCTCTATCGCGACACCATGCAATTGCTGGGCAGCGAGGCCGCGCTGATCGTCTCGGGCGCTGAGGGGCTCGACGAATTGTCGATTGCCGGGACCAGCTATTGCGCCGCGATCGGCCTGCCGCACTTCCCGGCCGAAGTAATCCCCGGGGATGCCGGCCTGCTCCCGCATCCGCTCGAAGAGCTGCGCGGTGGCGACGCCCACTACAATGCCGCCGCGCTGCGCCGCCTGCTTGACGGCGAACCGGGCGCCTACCGCGACGCCGTTTTGCTCAATTCCGCCGCCGCGCTGGTTGTCGCCGGTCAGGTTGCCGATTGGCACGAAGGCGCCGAGGAAGCTGCCGAGGCGATCGACAAGGGGCTGGCCAAGGCGTTGCTCGATTGCTGGATCAACTTCTGAGGTTACGTGATGACAAAACCCAAGAAAAAGTTGTTGCCAAAGGAATTCGAGGAGCTGCTGTCGGGTGGTGATCTGACGGCATTGAAGGCAGTGTTCAATGACTGCCAGCTTGATGCGCGTGGTGGCTATTCGAAGAAGACGGCCCTGGCGTTCAACGAAAGCCCCGATGACCTTGTGCACTGGCTGGTCGCACAAGGGACCGACATCAACGCGCCCGACAGCTTTGGTGATACGCCACTCCATGCGCGATCATCGCACTGGAAAGGCAACATAGCGATCCTGCTTCAGCTTGGGGCGGACATCGAGCGTACGAATGGCCAACTTGAAACTGCCTTGCACAAGGCTGCCAAGGTCGGCAACGCTGACAATGTCAGGCTGTTGCTGGATCATGGCGCGCGCACAGAAGTCCGAAACAGCATGGGCCTCACACCCTTGGGGGCCGCGCTTCTGAACTGCCCGAACTCCAAAATTGCGGAAATCGCCGATGTTGCCGAAATCTTGCTAGCTGAAAGCGAGAAACCTGTTCGAGAAAAGCCAACACTGCTGTCGCGGCTGTTTGGTGCCAAGAAAACTACCGACGACAGCGAGGCAACCAGCAACAAAGAGGCAGTCTTAAGGATCGGCACGAATTTCGAGTTTCATCGGCAAGCCTTCAATCCCGAATCAGTTGAGGCGGTTAGCGCGGGTCTGGACAAGCTTTATCGCTTGTTCGACGTAGCACCTGTTCCCCGCCGATTGCTGCACGATGGCAAATCCGCGATCTCCGCCAAATCGTCAAATTGGAAAGACGCACACCAAGAGCTTTGGGAATTGCTGGTGCCGTCCAGCGGTGCGGCATCAACCATCCAAGGGGAGGTGATCAGGATCTCCGGCAGGATCCACGACGAGCTATATCGCAACGGTGGTGGAAACTGGGATTCTGACTTTCGCAAAATGGCTGACGCACTTGTTGTGCATCTGCGTTCAGCCGAAGCCCTCCCGTCGGAAAGTTTGACCGAGGCTTCCCAAATCACAACAGCGCTACCAAGTAGAGCCGACGATACGCACCTGCTTTGTAAGCTGGCTGTAGAATGGGTGGAACGCAATCCGATCCCCCAGCCCCTTTCTAAGCCGAATCATCGCCGCTAAGGCCACAGGCGATGACCGATAGACTTACCGAAATCTGCGACACCAAGCGCCTTGAAGTGACGGCGCGAAAGGCCCTTGCTTCGCTGGCCGATCTCGATGCCCATGCCGCCACCCAATCCGCCCCGCGCGGGTTCGAGGCGGCACTGCGGGTCAAGGCCGCCACCGGCTTTGCCCTGATTGCCGAAATCAAGAAGGCCAGCCCATCCAAAGGCCTGATCCGCGCCGATTTCCGGCCAGCAGAA
>CALMBN010000137.1 GCA_937860195.1 uncultured Novosphingobium sp. | reverse complement strand
CAGCCTGTCGCACTTCTTCCCCGGCCTCAATGAAAGCATCATCGCGCGCGAGGTCGACAGCCCGCTCGACATGGAACGCTGGTCGCCCAACAGCTTCGTCAATGGTGAGGTCCACGGGGCGGGGCTGCAACTGTTTCAGACCATGGGCTTCCGCCCGACTCCCGAGCTGGCGCGCTACGGCGTGCCGGGGGTGGAGCGCCTCTACCTTTGCGGCCCGTTCATGCACCCGGGCGGCGCGATTTTCGGGGTCGGGCGGCCATGCGCGATCAAGGTCATGGACGATCTCGGGATCGATTTCGACAAGGTGATGGCGGCATGAAAATCTTCGATAGCAACAATCAGGAACTGATGGCGGTTCGCAGCCTCGAGCGCGATGGCAACGCGCTGGTGATTCGCGGCAAGATCTTCGGCGCAATGCCGATGGTCGCCAAGCTGACCCCGGCCGAGGCCCGCGCGGCATTGAAACTGCTGGATTTCAAGACGATCCTGTTCCTGCTGACGATTCTGTTCCGACGTTGAGTTAGACTGTTACAAGATATATCTTGACACAGTCAGGCGCACGTCCTATCTCCTGCTCATGAACACTGAACAGGAGAATCGCACCATGCGTGGATGCAACCCAAGAGGCCGGAATTCCGGCAAATTCGCGGCCATGGCCGCTGCCTTTGCCGCAGGCGGCGGCTTCTCTCACCGCAGCGGCCATGGCCAGCGCGGCGGCTTTGGCGGCGGCGAAGGCGGGCGACGCGGCAAGCGCTTTGTCGGCGAGGAATTGCGGTTGATGGTGCTGGGCTTGCTGGCCGAGACGGCACCGCAGCACGGCTATCAATTGATCCGCAGCTTTGCCGAAAAGAGCGGCGATGCCTACAGTCCCAGCCCCGGCGTGCTTTATCCGCTGCTGACCTTGCTGGCCGACATGGGCCTGGTCGAGGAAGCGGCCGCAGAAGGTGGTTCGCGGCGTTCCTATGCCCTGACCGATGCAGGCAAAACTGAAGTTGAAGCCAGGCAGGCCGAAATCACCGCCGCTTTCGCGCGGCTGGCAGGCATGGCCGAACAGGCCGGCCGGGCCGATGCCGCCCCGGTGCGCCGGGCGATGATGAACCTGCGCACCGCCTCGATCCAGCGTCTGACCCGCGATGGGACCGATGCCGAAACCGCCTTTGCGATCGCGGCCTTGCTCGACGATGCAGCCCAGAAAATTGAAAGGCTCTAAGCAATGTTTTCCAGCACGGCCCTGGTGCCGACTGACAAGGCCAGCCGCTATCTTCAGCAGTTGTGCAAGCACTGGTCCCATAACATGGCGGTGGAGTTCGACGCAGAGCACGGCAAAGTGACCTTTCCCAAGGATGCACGCGGAGCCGAATGGCCCGGCGATGGGATTTTCACCATGGCTGCTGGGTCAGACACACTGACCTGCCGGATCGAAGCCACTTCGCCGGGCCAGATCGAAGGCCTCAAAGGCGCGGTCGAGCGCCATCTCAACCGTTTCGCCTTCCGCGAGGGCGAGCTGAGCTACCCATGGGCGGATGATTGACCCTTCGCTGCGCTCGATAGCTACCCAACCGAAACATCGGTTTTAATCAGCGCTGTCGCAGCGCCATAGTGCGGGGGTAGGATTGGAAATTTGCATGAGTGTACTTGGCGTTGAATCAGTAGTCTTTGGCGTGACCGACCTGGCCGAATGCGCCCGGTTCTGGACAGACTTTGGCCTGCCAGTCGAAAGCGTCAGTGCAGCAGAAGCGGTGTTCCGGCTCGCCTCGGGCAGCCGGGTCATCCTGTTGCGGCACGGCGATGCCCGGCTACCCCACCCCGATCCATTCCCTGGCGACGGGATCAAGGAAACCGTGTGGGGCATCGATACTGCTGATAGCCTCGCCATGTTTGCAGCCAGTCTGGCCCGCGAAGTGCCCGTCACTCGCGATGCCGATGGCACCGTTCACGCGGTCTGTCCTGATGGCCAGCCGATCGCCCTGCGGGTCTGGGACAAGCGCCCGGTGGTAAGCGAAACCAGTCCGGTCAACACCCCCGGCAGCTATGCCCGCTTCAATCAGCACCGGATCTGGCGAGCCCGCGCGATTCCAAAGACGATCAACCACGTGGTGTTCTTTTCGACCGACTATGTCGGCAGCTTCGAATTCTATGAGCGCCACCTTGGTTTTCGCTATACCGACCATTCCAAAGGGACCGGGATATTTGCACGGGCCGACGGCACGTTCGAGCATCACAGCATCTTCTGGGTCAATTGCGATCTGCCGATTGCGCCGGATCATTTCAAATTCATGCACATCGCCTTCGGGATGGACGATATCGACGAAGTGATGCTCGGCGCCAACATCATGGAGGCGAGGGGCTGGAAGAACGAGTCCATGAACAGTTCTGGCGGGATCAGCCGCCACCGCATTTCCAGCGCGATCTATTACTATTGCGACATTCCGGGAAAATCGGGCGAGGCCGAATATCACGCCGATACCGATTACCTCGACGACAACTGGGTCCCGCGCGCCTGGGACTTCCGGTTCGGGTCATTGCTCTGGGCCAACAACGCACCACCGATTTTCCGGGGTGACGACATCCCGTGGGACATGGCATTCGACGCGGATCGCAAGAGCTTCGATCCGTACCGCAAGACCAATCCGGGTAAGCAAGCGACCCAGGACGTTATCCTGTCGCGGCTCACCGAGGCGGACGAGCACGCAATCTGAGCTTGCTCTTGTGCACGGGGCGGGTGGAATTGGGCAGAGAAAATGCTCGCTCAGATATCCCCGCGGGCGTGCAACCGCATCAGTGCGAAGAAGTCATCGAAAGTCAGACGGGCATCGAGCTTTTCGAAAACTGTAATTTTTCGATCGGGGAT
>CALMBN010000136.1 GCA_937860195.1 uncultured Novosphingobium sp. | reverse complement strand
GGCTGGAGATCCCGAACCCCACCCCGAATTTCTCCGCAGCGCGGGCCACTGCGCGCTCGCCCTGCCAGTGGAACACCCGTTGCAGCGCGGTTGGGGAGAGCATGAGCGGGAGCGCGCTCTTCTGGCCCAGGATCGTGCAACTGGTGTCGATGCTGCCGACCCCGGCCAGCACATCGGGCACCAGATCGCAGTCGGCAAAGGCGGCGGTGTTGCGGGCCTTGGTCAGTTCGTCGTCGGCGGCACCATCAATATAGTCGAACACCGGCCACGGTAGCCGCTGCTTGGCAAGGCGGCGGAAGTCGTCGATGTTGTGGCAATCGGTCAGGCGGATCATCGCATCAATGCATCGCAAACTGAATCATCCCCGGCCTGCATGCCCTTGCGGAGCCATTCTACCCGCTGGGCGCTGGTTCCGTGGGTAAAGCTTTCGGGGTTGGCGCGGCCGCCGGCATTGCGCATCAGGGTGTCGTCGCCGATCGCATTGGCGGCGTTGAGGCCGCTTTCCATGTCACCGGGTTCCAGCCGGTCACGGTTCTTGGCTGCCCAGACCCCGGCGTAACAATCGGCTTGCAGCTCCAGCCGGACCGACAAAGCGTTGGCTTTACCTGGGTTTTGCGATTGCAGACTGCGGATCTGGTCGGACACCCCAGTCAATTTCTGGATATGGTGGCCGTATTCGTGAGCGATGACATAATCGCGGGCGAACTTGCCGCTTGCGCCAAGTTCGCGGTCCATCTGGCCGAAGAAATCGGTGTCGAGGTAAATGCCTTGATCGGCCGGGCAATAGAACGGCCCCATCGCGCTTTGGGCCGAGCCGCAGCCCGAACGGCCCGCTTGCGAATAGAACACCAGTTTGGGATCGCTGAACGGAATGTTCGCGGCACGAAACAGAGGCGCCCAGGTCTTGTTGAGTGACATCAGTGTGTTGCACATTTGCAGGCTGCTGGCATCGGTCCGGCAGAACTGGCTTTCCGATTCAGCTGATTGTGCAGGGCCTTCTATGGCGGGTGCCTGACCTTGATCAAGCTGACCCAGCATCTGACCTGGATCAACCCCGAAAACGAGCGCGGCGATCAATGCAATCACGATGGACCCGCATCCGATCTGGCCGCCGCGTCCGCTCGGCAGTCCCCTTAGCCCGCCGCGTTGGTCCTCCACCTTGATCGCATCGGGATCGAATTCGTCGAGGCGCATGAATCGGTCTCCCGTTGGGCTGGACAAAGCCTGTGCCAACCGTAATGGCCCCGTTATAGCGGAAAGATCAAGCAGTTGGAGTCGGGAATGTTCTTGTCGGGAAAGCGCGCTCTGATCACGGGATCGACATCGGGGATCGGCTTGGCCATCGCCCGTTCGCTCAGGGCTGAAGGTGCAGAGGTCGTGCTGTCCGGCTTTGGTGAAGCAGATGCAATTGCGGTGCTGTGCAAGGAACTGCACGCAATCCATGTCCCGGCAGACCTTTCAAAGCGCGAGGGGGTTGAGGCGTTGATGGCGGGGGCCGGAGCAATCGACATTCTGATAAACAATGCCGGCATCGGCGCGCGCGGTTCGGTCGAGGATACGCCGGATGGCCAGTGGCGCGCGATGTTTGACACCAACCTGTTCGGCCCACTTGAACTGATCCGTCAGGTCCTGCCGGCAATGCGCGCGCAAGGCTCGGGCCGGATCGTGAACGTCACCTCGGTCGCTGCCTTCCTCAAAACCCCATTCATGGCCTCCTATTGCGCCAGCAAGCACGCTTTCGACACTGCGACAGCGGCGCTCGATGTAGAGACGCGCAGCTTTGGCGTGCGAGTCGTCAGCGTCGTGCCGGGGCCGTTCAAGACCGCCCTGCCGCAAAAGTCGCTCGATCGCCCGGCGAGCGAACCCTATGCGACGATCGCTGAGAGGTTCAATGCCAACTTCGACGGCCTCGAGGCCAAGGCGCCAGAGGATCTGACACCGGTTGTGGAAGCTGCATTGGCCGCTGCGACCGATCCCGAGCCGAAGCTGCGCAATCTGGCCGGGACCGAGGTGGTGCCGATCCTGCCGCCGATCCTTCAGGCACTTGCACCACTCGAAATGATCGGGCTCAAGCTGACCGGCCAGGACTGACGGCAGTGAATCTCGGCCGCCGCGAAGCGCTCGGTGCAGCCTTGATCGGCTTTGCCGCAGCGGGGCCTGGCCTGGCCCAAGCGGCAATTCGCCGGACGCGTTTCGACCGGACCGCCTATGAGCGCTACATCGCGCTGATGAACGCCGGCGACCTGCAGTTTGTCGACTACTATGCCGATGATGTCCGGTTCATCATGAACATGCGCGGCAAGGCTGCTGTGCGGGATTTCTATGTCCGGCAGCGGCCCTATGTCCGCGAAACCGTCACGATCTTGTTCTTCTGCGCCGATGCCCATGGGGCCGCAGCCGAAGTGCTGAGCGAGGTTCGCTGCATCAAGGACTGCGACGACACTGCGATCTTCGGACGCGCGCTCAAGGCCGGAGAGGTGCAGAAAGTGCGCGGATGCCTGCTTTACGTACTCGATCCGCAAGGCCGCATCGCCGAAATCAAAGGCCCGCCACCCGAAGTGCTTGAACCTTGGCACCTTGCCCGAGCGCGGGCACAATCAAGCTGCAGTCGAGCCGCCATCGACAACCAGGCTTGTCCCCGTCATTAAGGCTGAGGCGTCCGAGAGCCGCTGTAACGCGGGCGCAACTTAATCCCAACGTTCAATCGCTTCATGAATCATTGTCGCACGTGACGTGCTCTCCCGATTGTTAACACTCAGAGGTAGAGTATTTCCGTTGTTTTGCGATTTCGCCGGGCGCGCGCTCAAGAGTTGGCCGCAAGGCCTGCGGGACAGAGCACGACATCAGCACCGCTCTTCATTTCGAGGCGTTGCGGGGCAGGGCCCCGCAGTGGAGGGTGTGGAAGAGACAGCCTGCTGGCTCTGACCAGGGAGGAAACCTCCTCCCCCAAAACACGCTGTTCAGCGCGACTCTGCGAACAATCTTTATTACGTGGTGATTACGTGGCCCTCGACAGGCACCCCAGAAGGGGTTATATTCGTCGCTAAGTCCTTGAGAAGTATGGTGCCGGCTAGAGGATTCGAACCCCTGGCCCCCTGATTACAAATCAGGTGCTCTACCAACTGAGCTAAGCCGGCAACGTGGCCATATGTGCAGGCCCCTTTGCGTCAGCGCGCGCCAAAGGTCCACCCCTCTGTGCGGGCAATTTCGCAAGTCAGGCCAGCGGGATTCCACAAGGCCGCATCAGGCGCGACCATTCGCAGCCAGGCGGCAGTGATCAGGGCATCGCTGGCATGGTCGGCAATCGGGCCTTCGCCCGGGATCTGGGCAGAGCCAAGGTTTATGAGGGCCGCGTTCAGTTCAGCGTAGTCGCGCATCTTGGATTTCGCAGCGCGGCGACCGCCAGCAATCGCAGCGATCGTGGTGTAGATTTCGACTACAGTTGAGCCGCTCCCGGACAGCGGGTCGACTGGCCAGACTGGAATTCGCCCACTTAGCCGGTTGAGCAGCCGCATCCCGGTCAGGCTCGACTTCCCGACCTGCGCCGCGCCGACAAGGTTGAAGTTGGAGCACGGCTTGCAGCCCATCGCCTGCTGCGCCAGTTCGGTGGCGCGCAAGCGGCCTCGCCCGCCACCGAAGCGCGCGCCTTCGCGCCCGCCGGGGTGGCGGAAATAGCGCGAGACTTCGGAATGATCGAGAAAGCTGGAGACTGTCAGGTGCGGATCGGCGCAACACAGCTGGTCGATCAAGGCCCACAAGGCGCGCGCGTTTGCCGGGGTTTCGGCCCACTGGGGAAAGAACGCTCCTGCATCAGCATGTGCCAGACTGATCCCCATGTCGAAGCCGACCAGCGTGTCGTGGGGGAGCTCATCCAGCAGCCAGTCCAGAACTTCGTGGCGCGACCAACGATGGCCGGGGCGGACCAGCGCGGGGGCATCGCGCCCTTCGCCGCACAACGCCACGGCAATCCCGCGCTGTCGTTCACCGACGGCACCGGACCAGTCGATCGCCGCAAAGTGGCGGAACCGGCCGGGTCTCATTCGCCTCGCCGCTCGGCCCGCTTCTTGTCCCACCATTCCAGCCGCTTCAGCACTTCGCGCTCAAACCCGCGCTCGACCGGGCGGTAGTATTCCTGCGGCTCCATTCCCTCTGGCCAGTAATCGGCTCCGGAAAAGCCGTCCTCAGCCTCGTGGTCATAGGCATAGCCAGCGCCAAAGCCGATGTCCTTCATCAGCTTGGTCGGGGCATTGAGGATGCTGGCGGGGGGCGAAAGGCTGCCGGTCTCATGCGCGCTTTTCCAAGCCGCCTTCTGCGCCACATAGGCCGCGTTCGATTTGGGCGCGGTGGCGAGGTAGAGACAGGCCTGGACGATCGCCAGCTCGCCTTCGGGACTGCCGAGGAACTGGTAGGCGTCCTTGGCAGCAAGGCACTGCACCAGCGCCTGCGGATCGGCAAGACCGATGTCCTCGCTGGCAAACCGCACCAGCCGGCTCAGGACATAAAGCGGTTCTTCCCCGGCGGTCAGCATCCGCGCCATGTAATAAAGGCTGGCTTGCGGGTCAGACCCGCGCAAGGCCTTGTGCAACGCTGAAATCAGGTTGTAATGCCCGTCACGGTCCTTGTCATAGACCGCGACCCGGCGCTGGAGAAATTTGCCAAGGTCCGCCGGATCGAGCGGCTGGGTCAGCTTTGCATTATACAGCGTTTCTGCCTGATTGAGCAGGAACCGCCCATCGCCATCGGCACTGGCGACCAACGCGGCGCGGGCATCCTGGGTCAACGGCAGCGAGCCTTCGAGTTCCTCGCCGCGCGCCAGCAACGTATCGAGCGCGGGAGCATCGAGCCGGTGCAGGATAAGCACCTGCGCGCGGCTGAGCAGCGCGGCATTAAGTGCGAAGCTGGGGTTCTCGGTGGTCGCCCCGACCAGGGTCACCGTGCCGCGTTCGACGAAGGGTAGAAACCCGTCCTGCTGGGCGCGGTTGAAGCGGTGGATTTCGTCCACGAACAGCAGCGTGCGCTGGCCCAGTTTCGCCGCAGACTCGGCCTCGGCGAAGGCTTTCTTGAGGTCTGCAACGCCTGAGAATACCGCGCTGACCGCAATGAACCGCATGCCCACTGCGCCGGCCAGCAGCCGCGCAATGCTTGTCTTGCCGGTCCCTGGCGGTCCCCACAGGATCAGGCTGGAAAGCTTGCCCGCCGCCACCATCCGCCCGATCGCGCCCTCAGGCCCGGTCAGGTGCTCCTGCCCGATCACGTCGGCGAGGACAGCCGGGCGCAGCCGGTCGGCCAGCGGCGCGTCTTCTTGCGAGAGGTCAGGCGCAGCTTGGGGCAGGTCATCGGGGAACAGGCCGGTCATCACCCCCTGTTAGACTGCCACGCCGGAATTTGCATCGATTCGCATTGCGGTTTAGTCTGGTTTCACCAGCAACGAACTGGAGGAGGGGAAAATGGACGCTAATACCGGAGGCAAAGTGCCGATCAGTTTTTGGGTAGTCGCTGTGTTAGGGCTGCTGTGGAACTGTTTTGGGGCCTATCTCTATCTGATGGCGCGGTTCGATCCGGAGGCCGCCCTGGCTGGAGCCGACCCAGCAATGCGGGACTATGTCCTGAACCAGCCGGTCTGGGCCAATTTTGGCTATGGTCTTGGAATCTGGGGATCATTCCTCGGTTCGGTGGCGCTGGTCCTGCGATCACGGCATGCGGTCATGCTGTTTCTGGTTTCGCTGATAGGTGCTGCAATCAGCCACCTGGGGCAGGCAATGGCAGGGGTCATCCCGGTTGGCCTGTCCGCGACGATCATGGCCGTGATCGCTTTTCTGTGGTGGTATAGCCGCCGCAGTCAGGCCCAGGGCTTGTTGCGCTAAGCTAGGTTTTTACTGCTGCTTTTTGCCGGATCAATCGCAGATAGGTATCAGCGACGACCTGATTGATCTGGTCCCAGGCGAATTCAGTGCTGCGCGCTTCGCCCGCCTTGCCGTGGGCAGCGCGCAGTTTGGGGTCCTCGATGTAGCCGCGCAACGCTTCGGCGAACTGGTGGATCGCGCCGGGCCGGATCAGGCGGCCGGTCTTGCCGTGCTCGACCAGATTCTGGCTCCCGGTCGCCGCTGCCGCTACCACCGGCAGTCCGCAGGCCATCGCTTCCAGGCTGACATTTCCGAACGTCTCGGTGGATGATGGGAAGAACAATACGTCCATCGAGGCGACCGCTTTGCCAAGATCTGTCCCAGCCATGAACCCGGCAAAGACCGCTTCCGGCAACCGCGTCTCGAGCCAGGTCCGCGCCGGACCGTCGCCGACGATCAGCGTGCGGTGCTTGATCCCGCGCCGCCGCAGTTCGTCGATCGCGTCAGAGAACACATCAAGGCCTTTTTCCATGACCAGGCGGCTGTGGAAGCCCACCACTACTTTCTTGTCGCCAATGCC
>CALMBN010000135.1 GCA_937860195.1 uncultured Novosphingobium sp. | reverse complement strand
TCGAAGGCCGCAAAGAACCCGTCCGGGTGCTCAAGGGCAAGGAAAAGGCGGCCTAAGTTTTTTCACCCTCGGAAGACCTTAGCTTACCCAAAACCCGTCCATGCTGAGCTTGTTGAAGCACTGTCCTTTGCTTCGTGCCGCCCCGCGCATCCCAAAGGACAAGAACGGTCCTTCGACAAGCTCAGGACGAACGGGTTTGGGGTGTGGGCAGGCAGGCAGGACCTAACCCGATGGGACCCCGGCATAGTCGGCACCACCACCGGTTGGCTCACAAGTCGACAGGTCCGCTGCTTTGGCATCGGCTTCGGTCCAAGCTTTGGTGAATAGCGCATCTCGGCTGGCGGAATGACCGGTCGCATAACGGATTGTGGTTACCGGCTTGTGCTGCTTATCGAGCAGTTGCAACTCGACCTCGTTGGGGAATGCCGAGGGCAGGGCCAGTTCCGCTGTCCGCACGGCAGTGCCGGGTAGATCGCGATGCGCTGGACCGGGCAGGCCCAGGCCAAATTTCACTGTCGCGCCGCCATCAAAGCGAGCTTCGCCAGTCAGCACCGCGAGTCGGGCTTGCAATTTTGCACTGGGAATCCGCTCGCGAAGCGGGGAAAGGGCCTGCACCAGGATCTGCGCAAACTCATTGGGTTTGCCCAGACCAGACTGGGTCACAGTATCATAGCCGATCAGCAGTGAGATGTCGGGCTGCCCAAGCCCGCCAGCCCCCGATGCTGACAGCAAGGGCGGAAACCAGGAGGCATAGCTTGCCACGCGTCGCCGGTCTGGGTCGACATGGATGAACACCGTGACCCGCTCGCCGCGCTCTCCTGCGGCATCAGCCACACAAACGACTTGCACGGTCGGAGCCTCAGCGAGCGCAGGGGCGGCGCAAACCAGCGCCGCCGCCATTGCCAAACCGCGCATCAATTGGCCTGCTTGAACACCACTTCGCCGTCCTTGGAGACGGTCAGTTCTTTCTGCACGCTCTTCTTGAGCAGCCAGACTCCGCCCTGATTGACCCAGGTGTCAGCCGAGACGACCGCAATATCGAGCGTCATTTCCGCACCGGTTTCATCCGGGCGCTTCATTTGCATGGTCACCTGGCTGTCGACCGCAGCGGTATCGCCGCTCACCTTGACGCTCAGCACCTTGGTTTCGGGCTTCATGTTCTCCATGCCGGCCGGCATCTTGCCCATCTGTTCCATCACGGCGGCCCGATCATGGGTGTCGCCGCGGATGTCGGTGGTTTCATAGTCAGCCGTGACCATCGTGCCGAGTTTGGCCGTATCCTTGGCCATCATCGCGGTGCTCATTTCGGTATAGCGGGCTTCGAACTCCGCCTTGGGATCGGCTTGGGCATAGGCCGTGCCGGCTACTGCCATTGCCATTACACCGCCAGCCAGAAAGCCGCGCATTGCTTGAAAGCTCATCGTTTTATCTCCTTGGTGCGTCCTGATTGGTGCCCGCAATGGAGGGCGCAGTAAAGGTGCTTTGGCAACCGGGGATGAACGGATCGATCAATGCCCATGTGCGTCCGGCAGACTGCAACCATCGCGGGTTTGCTCGATCTGGATCGTCGCGTGGTGAATACCGAACCCGGTCTCGAGTGCTTTGGCCAGCTCGCGCAGATAGGTGTCGCCGCGAACGCCGCCGGGGATCACCAGATGGGCGGTGAGCGCACTTTCTGTGGTGCTCATTCCCCAGATATGGAGATCATGGACCGCCTCGACACCGGGTTGCCCGGCCAGAAAGGCCCGGACAGCGCCCTCGTCAATATGGCGCGGCACTGCCAGCAGCCCCATCTTGACCGCATCCTTCAGAAGATCCCAGCTGGCCCAGGCGAGGCCGAAGGTGATGATCAGGCTGGTCAGCGGGTCGATCCAGTTCTGCCCGGTCAGCACAATCGCAAGGCCCGCAAAGACTACGCTGGCGGAAACGACTGCATCGGCCATCAAGTGCTGAAACGCGGCGCGCAGGTTGAGATCCGACTTGCTGCCTTTGGCGAACAGCAGCGCGGATAGCAGGTTGACCACAATCCCGATCCCCGCGACCAGCATGACCAGAGGGCCATCGACCTGAGCCGGGGTCCAGAGCCGTTGCAGCGTCTCAAGCAGCACCGCCCCCAGCGCCACCCACAGCAGCGCGGCATTGGCGATCGCGGCGAGGATCGACGAGCTTTTGAGGCCATAGGTGAACCCCGGTCCGGCCGGACGAGCGGCCAGCACGCTCGCCCCCCAGGCCAGCAACAACGACAGGACATCGCCCAGATTGTGCCCGGCATCGGCGAGCAGCGCGGTCGACCCGCTGATGAAGCTCGCCACGACCTCGGCGACCACAAACAGTGAATTGAGCACAACCGCCAGCGCGAAAGCAGTGCCGTGGCTGCCATGGCCATGGCCGTGATGCCCTCGGCTGTGGTGCGCATGACTGTGCTGTCCATGGCCATCTCTGGGGCCGTGGTGGTCATGCGAATGGTGATGCGCGCCGCCCATTTGGACTCCTTGAGCTATGCGTTGCACAAATGCCGCAGTGCAGCAACAATCGTCAGCGGCGGCGCGGTGGATTAACCAGCGACGCAAACCAAATCTGGCGTGATTTTGAACGATCCTTTCGCCAATGAGGCTGCAATTGTAACGACATTGCAGGCTCGTGGTGCAAAGCCCGAACTGTCCCAAGACGAGTCTCAATGCTGTCACAACCGCCTGTTTAGCCTGCCGCATCGCTCCTTTAAGAGCGGATACATCGTCCATCCGCGCTGATTCGCGCGGGCGGCGGGTTCATTGCAGAACTTGTCGCAACCCATTTGCCTAACGGGGATTTTTCACGCCATGCGCTTTACCTTTGCCCTGAATACCGCCGCCAGCACGCTGGCGATCGGAATCGCCGCCATCGCCGCTCCGGCTTATGCGCAGTCCACCGGCACGCAGGATTTCGAAAAGGAAATCGTCGTCACCGGGACCCGCGGGACCACCCAGAACGTTGAAGGCGTTGCTTCACCCGATTCGCCAAAGGCCAAGGCCGTGCTGACCAGCGAAGCGATCCAGCGCGCTGCCCCCGGGCAGACTGTGCTCGATACGATCAACCAGATCCCGGGCGTCAGCTTTCAGAACAACGATGCTTACGGCTCGTCAGGCGGCACGCTCAACATCCGCGGCTTCGACGCGACCCGCATCAGCCTGACCTTCGACGGTGTTCCGCTGAACGATTCGGGCAACTATGCGATCTACTCGAACCAGCAGATCGATCCTGAACTGATCGAGCAGGTCAACGTCAATCTGGGCACGACCGACGTCGACAGCCCGACCGCTTCGGCGGTTGGTGGCACCGTCAACCTGCGGACCCGTAATCCCAGCAAGGACTTCGGGCTGCTGACCTCGATGTCGATCGGCGAGTTCGATTTCTGGCGCGTGTTCGGCATGGTCGATACTGGCGAGCTCACCAGCAGCGGAACCCGCGCCTGGTTCTCGGCCTCGACCACCAAGAACCGCGTGCCTTACAACGGCCATGGCAAGATCGATAAGTATCAGTTCAACGGCAAAATTTATCAGCCGCTGGGCGCGAACGATTTCATTTCGGTGGCCGGCCACTACAACTCGAACCGCAACAACTTCTTCGGCTCGCTGCCGCTGCGGACCGACACGACCCAAACACCGCAGAGCAATCTTGCTCCGCGCAACGCCGGTTCGGGCACCGGCAACCGCTTCCCGATCCTGAAGAGTGAGCGGTTCTACACCATCAACGTGCCTTGCCAGACCGACGTTCCGCAGGCCGGCATTGCTGATGCCACCAACAGCTGCGGCACTGAATTTGATCGGCGCTACAACCCTTCGGACACCGGCAACGTCCGGATTAATTCGAAGTTCACTTTGTCGGACAGCGTCGTCCTGACGATCGATCCGTCGTATCAATACGTGAAGGCCAATGGCGGCGGCACTGTTACCGGGCGCGAAGGCTTCCGCGATGTCGATCCCAGCCCCGCTGTCTCCAACGCCACAGGTTACTTTGGTGGGTCGCCCTATTTTGGCGCGGACATCAACGGTGATGGCGATACGCTTGATCAGGTCACCGTGCTGGCCCCCAGCCAGACCCAGACCCACCGTATCGGCGTCGTGGCCGGCCTGCGCTGGAACCTGAATGACGATCACTCGATCCGCGTCGCCTACACCTATGACCGGGCCCGTCACCGCCAGACCGGCGAAGTGGGACTGGTTCAGCAACTGACGGGTGAGCCGATCAGCGTGTTCCCGGTCGATGCCGGGCTCAGCGCCAGCAGCGGTTCGATCCTGCAAAAGCGTGACCGATTGTCTTTTGCAATCCT
The DNA here is from genome assembly GCA_937860195.1 of uncultured Novosphingobium sp. Classification (GTDB taxonomy): domain Bacteria; phylum Pseudomonadota; class Alphaproteobacteria; order Sphingomonadales; family Sphingomonadaceae; genus Novosphingobium. The sequence goes on along the minus strand of CALMBN010000135.1, from coordinate 2,112 downwards.
GCAGCAGGTGGCTGGTGAATACACCGGCAAATTCGGTGCCCTGACAGTCAACCTTGGGGTGCGCGCACCGTTCTTCCGCCGCAACCTGACCAACAACTGCTTCACCTCTTCGGCGGGCGGCTTCCTGGAATGCACCGGCCAGAACGCTGCGCTTAATGCGACCATTCAGGCCTTCCAACCTTACACATTCAACACCACCACCAATGGAGTCACCGGCTGGGCCGTGCCGCAGCAGCGGGTGTTCAACTACAACAAGGTGTTGCCGAACCTGGGTCTGGTCTATCACATCGGGGATAGTGTCTCGGTCTTTGGGAGCTATTCGAAGGGCCTTTCGGTCCCCGGGACTGACAGCCTCTACAACGCGTTCTACTTCCCGCTCGGCACTGCTCAGGCGACCCCGGCGCCGGAAACGACCGACAACTTTGACCTTGGCCTGCGGTTCCGTTCGAGCAAGGTGCAGGGCTCGGTTTCGGTGTTCTACAACCAGTTCCAGAACCGTTTGGCGACTGCCTATGATCCGGAACTCGATCAGAACGTCTACCGGAACCTTGGCAACGTGAAGAAATACGGGATCGACGGCTACCTCTCGGTTCGCCCGGTTGATGCCTTCAGCTTCTATGTCTCGGCGAGCTGGCTGCGTTCCGAGATTCGCGACGACATCGAAGTTGCCAAAAACCAGAACGGCACGGCGATTTTTGCGCCGACCGCCGGCAAGGCCGAATCGGGTTCGCCGACCTACACCGTCAGCATCGGCGCGCGCGGTCATGCCGGACCGTTTACCCTTGGCATCAACGCCAAGCGGACCGGACCGCGCTGGATCTATGACACCAATCTACCGACCTATACGGGCTTTTATGTCCCGGCTGGGGCGCTCAACAACTTGAATGCCTTGCCGGTGCTCAACGCCACACAGAACTCCAACACGGCGCAAATCTATGGCGCACAAGCGCCTGCGTACTGGATGGTCGGTCTTGATGCCCGGTTGAAGCTGGATTCGGTCGGGTTTCCCGAAGGCAGCTACGTTCAGTTCAATGTCTACAACCTGTTCGACCAGTTCTATGTCGGCGGTTTTGGCGGCGGGCTGATCCAGGCCAACACTTTCAGCCGTATCTCGGGGGTCGCCACTTACGGCAACCCCAACTTCGTGCAGATCGGCGCCCCGCGCACCGCCAGCGCGACACTGGTACTGAAGTTCTGATCGAACTTCGCGGCATAGCTGAACTGGAAAAGGGGCGCTGCGGTGCCCCTTTTCTATTCCGCCGCCTTGGTCAATAATCTACTTGTAGACACAAGCATCCAGTGCCTCGTTTCGCACCACACCAGACCGGGCTGCAATCGCATTGCCGTGCCGCCGGGTGAAGCCGCCGGGGTTGGCCACTTCGCGGCGTTTGGGGGCGGGAAGGGCTGCTGCAATCCGCGCAGCCTCGACCCGCGTCAGCTGCGCAGCGCCGTGATTGAAATAACGCTGCGCCCCAGCCTCAACCCCATAGGTGCCGATCCCCGTTTCAGCGACATTGAGGTAAACCTCCATGATCCGGCGTTTGCCCCAGATGTTTTCGATCAGGAACGTAAACCACACTTCCAGGCCTTTTCGGGCATAGCGGGTCCAGCCGGTGCCCTGCCACAGGAAGACATTCTTGGCGGTCTGCTGACTGATGGTGGAGCCACCACGCAAGCGGCGACCGCTGGCGTTGCGTTCGATCGCTTTCTCGATCGCTTCGGCATCAAATCCACCGTGTGAGCAGAACTTGGCATCTTCGCCCGCGATAACAGCAGAAACCATGTTGCGGTCGATCCGGCTGAGCGGCTCCCAGTCCTTGTTGAAGCCATTGGGATCGACGATCATCGTCAGAGTGATCGGCACCGGGACCCATTTGTAGGACAAAGTCATCCCGACCGAAATCGCGACGAACCAGCCGAATGCCTTGGCGGCCCACAGCCCGATCCGGGCGGGCCAGCTGCGCGCAGGACGTGGGTTACGGGCTTTTGAGCGGAAGCGTGCGAATTTGGGGAAACGGAGCATTTGGCGCAATCCTAGCGTCGCCACAGCCAGCCGCAACAAAAAGGGGGCCGGATTGCTCCGGCCCCCTGAATGTTTCGCCCCAAAAGCCT
>CALMBN010000134.1 GCA_937860195.1 uncultured Novosphingobium sp. | reverse complement strand
CCCCCGACCCCTCCCCAACGGGTTGGGGAGTTATGGGAACCGACCAATCAGGCGCGGCATTTCCTCTCCATCACCCCAACCCGCTCATGCTGAGCTTTTCGAAGCACTGTTCTTGCTTTCTTGCGGCTGCGGGCCACTCGAAGAACAAGGGCAGTGCTTCGACAAGCTCAGCATGGACGGGTGGAGGTAGAGGTTCAATTTTTCAGGAGATCATGAGCCAACTTCATCCCAGTCATATCGGTGCCTTCATGCTCGAAATTGTCGAGGGCCACGGCCTCAATGTCACCAGCGGCGCGCGGGTGCTGGGCGTGACCCGGCAGACCCTGTCGAACCTGCTCAACGAACACGGCGGCCTCTCGCCCGACATGGCGCTGCGGATCGAAAAGGCCTTCGCGGTCAAGATGGACACCCTGCTGCGGATGCAGACCGCTTGGGAAATCGCCGAGGCGCGTAAGCGGGAGGATGAGGTTGACGTGGAGCGGTATTTGGCTGCTTGAATTAGTTTTCGTTCAACCCGAACGGTGCCCGGCTCCGAAGTCGCTCCTTCCAAGTCCCCTCAAGGGCGATCACATCGGAATCGGGCAAGTCTGGAGACGTCCGTTGCAAGATCGAAAATCGAAAATTTTCTGGATTGCGTGTTCTCAAACCCTTGTTTCCGCCATGCCCAGTTCGGGAATATTCACTCCACCGCTGTAGTAGATTTTCTCCGCCGTATGCTGAACCAACATATTGCATCCCGTCACTTTGATCGATGATCAGATAGACACCTCGCCACTGTGATAATGCCGCTTTCCAGTGTGCGGGCAGCAGCGCAAGGTCTTGCCAGTCGGCCGTCAATTCGGCCCAGGACGGCATAGGTTTTACAAGGCACGAGCTCTCTGAAATCGCTTCAACTGGAAATTCATTGCGGTCGGCCCAGCGATACCAAGATCGTTCAAGGCCCGGCCATTGGACAATCAGGCGTTCACTCCAACTTCGATGCCAATCCGTGGGCTTCAGTGAAAACTCGATCAGCGTTTCCCGACCATCGCTTGCCTTCTGGCCGCCCATACCCAGCCGCATCAGTTCTTGATGGAGTGGGCGCGCTTCGCACTCGGCGACGGTCAACGTCCTTTGCCCCACATTGTCGTATAAACCAACGAACAGTGCAAGTTTCGGGCGAAAGCGGACGAAAGATGCAACGTACCTGGCCCGACATAAGGCGGCTTCTGTGTTCGGAGCATGGGTGCTTTGGTAGCAGTCGAACAGATCACGCCTTTGGCTGACCACACTATCGAACACCTTATTGAGCGTCGGCTCCCATGGCCGATGTCGGAAAACGAGGACATCCTTGGGATCAATGTCACTGAACCGAAGCAGTTGATTGAGAGTCAGCGATTGCCCGTCAAACATCAATGCGCCGCCCCCCAGCTCTTGCCCACGCCAATCTCCACCCCCAGCGGCACGCTCAGCACCACCGCCGGTTCCGCCGCGCCAGCCATCACCGCACGGATTACATCGCTGGCCGCGTCCACATCGCTCTCGGGCAGTTCGAACACCAGTTCATCGTGGACCTGCAACAGCATCCGGACGTGGCCGAGGCCTGCTGCTTCCAGTGCGGGCATCATCCGGACCATCGCGCGTTTGATGATGTCCGCAGACGTGCCCTGAATCGGGGCGTTGATCGCGGCGCGTTCGCTGCCTTGGCGTTCGGCCTGGTTGGGTGAGGTCACGCGCGGGAACCAGCATTTGCGGCCCAGCAGCGTCTCGGAATAGCCCTTGTCACGCACGCTCGCCAAAGTGTCGTGGATATAGCGCTGGATCCCGGGGAAGCGCTGGAAGTAGAGGTCGATCACCGCTTGCGCTTCGTCGGAACTCATCCCCAGCCGCCCGGCCAGACCCCAACGGCTGATCCCGTAAAGGATCGCGAAGTTGACCGTTTTGGCCCGGCCGCGGGTGTCGCGGTTGACCTCGCCGAACATTTCCTGCGCAGTGCGGGCGTGGATGTCTTCGCCCGCCGCGAAGGCCTCTTTGAGTTCGGGCACGTCGGCCATGTGGGCGGCGAGGCGCAGTTCGATCTGGCTGTAATCGGCGGCGAGGATCACGTTGCCGCTATCGGCCACAAAGGCATGGCGGATCTGGCGGCCGATTTCGGTGCGGATCGGAATGTTCTGGAGGTTCGGCTCGGTTGAGGAGAGCCGCCCGGTCTGCGCGCCGACCAGGCTGTAGCTGGTATGGACCCGGCCAGTGCTGGGGTTGATCGCCTCTTGCAGGGCCTCGGTATAGGTGCTGCGCAGTTTGGACAGTTGCCGCCATTCGAGCACCTTGCCGGGGATCTCGGCGCCGTTCGCGGCAAGCCCCTCGAGGATCGCCTGGTCGGTCGAATATAGTCCGCTCTTGCCCTTGCGCCCGCCCTTGTAGCCCATCCGGTCGAACAGCACTTCGCCCAGTTGCTTGGGGCTGCCGATGGTGAACGGCCCGCCCGCCATCGCGTGAATTTCGCCCTCCAGCGCGGCGATGGTCTCGGCGAATTCGCCCGACAGCCGGGAAAGCTGGTCGCGATCGACCTTGATGCCGTGGCGCTCCATCTGC
>CALMBN010000133.1 GCA_937860195.1 uncultured Novosphingobium sp. | reverse complement strand
AGCCCGCCAGCCGTTCGAGCCGATAGTCGTGCGGACCGTTGAGCGCCAGGGTATCGAGCTCGCGCCCGATCAGTGCGATGAATGGCAGGAAATGCTCACGGTTGAGTCCGTCCTTGTAGAGTTCACCCGGGGCCCGGTTTGAAGTTGTGACAATGGTCAGGTCATGCTGCTCGATCAACGCGGTGAACAACCGGCTCATGATCATCGCATCGGCTGAATTGTTGACCACCATTTCGTCGAACGCCAGCACACGAATGCCATCGGCGATTGCTGCTGCGACAGGCAGGATCGGATCACCGCTTTCGCTTTTGCGGGCCTCACGAAGTCGCTCGTGAACTTCGAGCATGAACGCATGGAAGTGCGCACGGCGCTTCTCGGGAATGGCCAGACAATTGTGGAACAGGTCCATCAACATCGACTTGCCGCGGCCCACTCCGCCCCACAGGTAGAGACCACGTGGCGGTTTGGGTTTACGTCCGGCGAGCCGCCAGAGCAGGCTGCCACGTGACGGAATGGCTTCGAGCTCAGTTTGCAACCGGTTGAGGTGTTCCGCCGCAGCCCGCTGTTCCGGGTCGGACCGCAATTCGCCGCCGACAACCAGCGCATCATAACGATCAATAACCCGTTTCATCGCGGTGCGGTGGGTTTGCGGATCGTGCCGGAGAAGGCAGCGATCAGGTTGCCTTCGCCTTGCTCGACGATCCCGCGCAGGAATACCAGGCGGCGGGTTTCCTTGAGCAGTTCGGTCACTGCATCGCAAGGCTGATCGGGCTTGCCAGCACCAATGAACTGGACCGAAAGATCAAGTGTCACAGCGGTTCCAGCTTCGATGATCCCCAACTGCCGCGAGCAGGCGAACAGGCCAATGTCGATCAGTGCCAGAACGGTGCCGCCGTGGATATTGTTGCCCAAATTGGTGTGGCGGTGTTCTGGGAACATCCGCAGCCGTGCTTTGCCGTCGGGCTCAGCGCGGACCAGCAGCTTGGGGAACATCCAGCTGTTGAAGCGGGTTGGATCGTTCAGCTGCCAGCTATGCCAGCCCGGATTGTCGGGATCGGGCTCGCTGCGAAAACCGCGGTCGTCGCTCACGATCAGACGTGCCGTTCGGCCTGCAGCTTTTTGATTTCGGCAATCGCGCGCGCGGGGCTGAGGCCTTTGGGGCAGACGTTGGCGCAATTCATGATCGTGTGGCAGCGATAGAGCCGGAACGGGTCTTCCAGATCGTCAAGCCGTTCGCCGGTCATCTCATCGCGGCTGTCGGCCAGCCAACGGTAGGCCTGAAGCAGGATCGCCGGGCCAAGAAACTTGTCACTGTTCCACCAATAACTGGGGCACGACGTTGAGCAGCAAGCACACAGGATGCATTCGTAGAGCCCATCCAGCTTTTCGCGCTGCTGCGGCGATTGCAGCCGTTCCTTGCCTGACGGAGTGGTACTGACGGTTTGCAGCCAAGGCCGGATCGAAGAGTACTGGGCATAGAAGTGAGTGAAATCCGGGACCAGATCCTTGATGACGTCCATCGCGGGCAGGGGAGTGATCTTGATGTCGCCCGAAAGATCTTCAATCGCCGTTGTGCAGGCCAGGCCGTTGCGGCCGTTCATGTTCATTGCGCAGGAACCACAAATCCCTTCGCGGCACGAGCGGCGAAAAGTCAGGCTTGGGTCCATTTCTGACTTCATCTTGATCAGCGCATCAAGCACCATCGGTCCGCAAGCGTCGAGATCGATCTCAAACACATCGTAGTGCGGGCTCTTGCCGCTATCAGGATCATATCGATAGACCGTGAACTTCTTGACCCGCGAAGCGCCCTCAGTCTTGTGCAAGGTGCCTTCGCCGCTGATCTTGCTGTTGGCAGGAAGTGTGAAGCTGGCCATGTTTGTCCCTGTTTGCTCGCGGTCAACCTATCCGCAATTTGCTTGTCTCTAGCGAATCAGCGCAGCGGGGCAAGGAGGGGCCTGGAAAATTTCATCCCCCGCCCACCGGACCTAGCGCATTTGTGACTCCAACCGCGATGATGAGTGCGGCCAAAACAATCAGAGCGATCGGGCCAAACCGCGAAAAGGCCGGGGCGCGTCCTCCGCGCCCCGGCCAGGCTTTCTCTTCCGCGAAGAAAAAGGCGGTTAGTTGCGACCCATCCCCTAATTCAATCTCAGTCGATTGCGACCCGAAGGGCGGCGTCGATGGGATACCATCCGCACTCGCCAACTGCGCAGTAAGCGCGACTTCAGGAAGATGAATTTTCTGCCACGTTTGATCGGGCGCTGCCACAGAGTCCGGTTCGGGCGCATATTCAAGTCGATAAAGCCGGGCCAATTCGCCACGCGGCAGTCCGCCGAGCCGCGCCCGGATCATCTCGATCCGCTGGTTGACCGCGCTTTCGGAAATATCAAGCCGGGCGGCGATTTCCTTGCTGGTGCGATTGTCGGCCACCAAAGCCATCACATCGCGCTGCTTGCGCGTAAGCTTTGGCAACGAATGGACGACGCGGGCCATGACTATCCTCTTGAAGCCACCGACAGCTATCGCAAGCTGCCCTCCGGGGCAATCGTCTCAGGCTGCTTGATCCGGTTCCGCCTCGCAAGGGCTGCTGTGGCCACCAACAGCGCGAAGAGCAAAAGCAAGCCAGCCTCATTCGTTAGCGTCAGCATCTCAAATTCGGCGATAACCAAAGACAGTTGCTGGAGCGCTCGCGCAATCAACCCGATCAACGCCACTGCGGCCAGAATCATTGGAAATTTGCGGTCAGCTGAATAGACAAGGTGCATCAAGAACAGGAACAGCAGCGCTTCAACCGCGAACAGCGAGATTGGAGGCAGCGCACTATCGAGCAAGCCCGGCAAGGCGGCGCAGGCGAAAATATACCCACTGACGACTAAGGACGTGCGCCGGATCAACTGATCGCCCCACCAGAGCAAAGTCGGCAATGCGCCCAGCCAGATCAGGGCGACTGCCGTGCCATCGTGGAACGCAGTCATCCCGGCAGAACCCCTGCCAGGGTCTGTCCGGCAACCAGCACGAGCACAGTCAATGCGATCAATCCAACCGCAATAACGACAACTGCCGCAGTGCGAACAAGCTTCGTATCCTGACCGTGGAGCAAGGAGGGTAGGGTGGAGGGCTGCAACACGCCGAATTCGCCGCCGCTTGTGAGCACAGTGTCCTCGACACCCTCCGGCTGCAGTTGCTGCTCCAGGTTGGTTTTCTGCAAAAGCTGGTTTGTCTTACCTGTAAGAGAATTACTGGTTGGAATGGTCAAAACGAGCGTGCTGGTCCGGCGATATGTCCGGGCAATCTGTGCGCGCGACATTCCACCAAGACGCTGCCTCACAACCTCAATGCGTTGATTGACTGCGCTTTCGGAAACGACCAATTTCCGGGCAATTTCCTTGCTCGTCATGCCTTCTGCCACCAGCGCCAGCACCTCTCTCTGCTTGCCCGTCAGGGCATCAAGCAGCGCAGTCTGTTTGACAATATCGAGCATGGCAAAGACCAGCCTAGCCCCATGTGATCTGGTAGCAAATAGGTTTGTTCACTGAGGCACCGGTTCGCCAGGTCGATTGCCGAGAAGTCCGTGGCAATTCGCGGGAGCCGGTTAAGCCTTTCAATCGTCCGCCGTTGTGGCAAGCAGGTGCAGGCACTGTTGGATGGAGGGGCAAGCATGGGTTTCGCAAATTGGTATGACGAGCAATTTGTGCCGCGCTTCATCAAATGCGCCTGCTCCAGCCCCGCAATTGCCGCGCTGCGTGAAAAGGTGGTGCCGCTGGCCAGTGGCGCGGTGTTTGAGATTGGCTGCGGTGGAGGGATCAATCAGCAGTTCTATGATCCCGGGAAGATCACCAGCTATGCCGGACTTGATCCATCCGGCAAAGGACTGGACTACGCCCGCGCCGAAGCCGCCGGGAAGGGCTGGCAAACCGATATCCGGCAAGGTTTTGGTGAGCAGATCCCCTTCGGCGATAGCAGTTTTGACTGCGTGGTTTGCACTTTCACACTGTGTTCCGTCGGCAGCCCTGAGCAAACGCTCAGCGAACTGCGCCGAATTCTGAAGCCCGGCGGAAAGCTGCTTTATGCCGAGCATGGACAATCACCCGACTTGCCCGTGCGGAAATGGCAGAACCGGATCGAACCGTTGTGGAAACGCCTCGCCGGCGGTTGTCATCTGGCTCGACCGGTGACCAGTGCGATAATCGCCAATGGCTTCACTTCTGCCACACAGGGTGAGCGCTACGCCCCCAAAACCCCGCGTTGGGCCGGATGGATGGAATGGGGTGAAGCTGTGAAGGCAGGCTAGGCCGCTCTTCAACGTCCCTCGGTGAATACTTTCGCTCCGCCCTGAGCCCAGGCCATCAGGGCATCGATCCGCTGCTTTGCGCCCTCCGGGTCAGTTTCGATGCCAGGGATCGAATCGACGATCTGAGCGAAGTGCGCCGCAAGCATGTCTTTCGTTTCTGGGTAGGGGATGATGTAGAGCGAATTGTCCTGAACACCCTTCATCACATGCGCGGCGAGGACTTCAGGCTCCATCCCGTGCTGATAGATCGAGTTGAGCGAGGCAATTGCCGCCTCGCCTTCGACATAGCCGGTCTCGCCATAGGCCGCGGTGCGGGTCAGGGTCGCTTCGGCGATGTTCGATTTGATATTTGCAGGGCAAACCACCGAAACGCCGATCCCATATTTCTCAAGGCCTTGACGGTACCCCTCCATCAGGTTGACCACTGCCGCTTTGGCCGCAGAATAGGGGCCTGCAAGCGCCGATCCAGTGAAGCCGCCAAGCGATGCTACCGTGACCACGTGGCCCGGCTTGCCGCTCGCAATCATCCGCGGCACGAAGGTTACCATGCCATTGATTACACCGCCCAAGTTGACCCCGATCAGCCAGTCAAAATCGCCATAAGTGGTTCTCTCGATCGGTCCGAAATTGTTGACCCCTGCGGTGTTGAACAACAGCGTCGGGGCTTGCCCGAACACTGCTTCAACCTCGTTTGCCGCCGCAGCATAAGCGGCGCGGTCGGTGATATCGAGCTGGATGCCGTGAGCCGCGATTCCCTCGGCTTTCAACTCTGCAACGGCCTGGTCGATGGCCTGCTGACGGATATCGGCAATGACAATCCGGCAGCCGGTGCGGCCGAAAACCTTGGCTTGCCCCAGCCCCGCGCCTGAAGCGCCGCCGGTAATGAAAGCCAGTTGGCCAGCGAATTCCTGCATGATCTACCTCTCCTTGGTTGCGTCAATTTGCGCGGAGGAGAGTGTGGTTGCAAGGCGTAATTGTAACTATTGTTAGAATGCAATGGGGCGACGCTGGATTTCCAGCGCCGCCCCGATTGCTTGCCAATTTGACTGACGGTCAGTCTTTGTTAGCGAAAGTTCTCTGCCACCAACCTTTGCGGGGTGATCCAGCATCGTCTTCGCCGGTTTCGCTTGTTGTTTCGGCCATCTCTGGCGTCGCATCAGCTGCCACGGCCTTCTTGCGGCTGCGCTTGGGCTTTTCGGGAACCTCTGCCGCCATCACTTCGACAACAGGGGGTTCTTCCACGACAGCTTCGGCAACTTTCTTGCGGGTCCGCTTTGGCTTGGCTGAAGCTTCGACAGCAACCAGTTCGGCAGGCTCCTCGGCAGCGGCTTCAATTTCAATCTCCGCAGCTCCCTCAACCGTATCAGTCTTTTTGCGGCGCGTGCGTTTGGGCTTGGCGGGCGCTTCATCGACAATCGGCTCGCTGGCCACCGCAGCGACTTCAACATCTGCATCGACTGCTGCGTCGTTGGCCTCGCCAGCGTTCTCGCCTTCGACGTTCCCTTCGCCTTCGCCGTCACCGCGCCCGCGACCGCCACGCCGACGGCGGCCGCGCCGCCGCTTTTTGCGCGGAGCATCGCCGTCTTCGCCTTCAACATGGTCACCCGGGTCACTTCGACCGGCTTCGTCGTCTCCTGGTTCAGAGTCGTTATCTGCTGAAGTTTCCTCACGCGGGCCACGTTCGTCGTCGCGGCCGCGGCCGCCCCGGCGGCGACTGCGGCTCCGGCTGCGGCGTTTGCCGCGATCATCGCCACCGTCGCTGCGTTCGTCGGCATTGAGCTCGTCGCCCTCGTCCTCGTCCTCGATCACGTCGTCATCGGTGTCTTCGATCACGATCTGCTCGAACTTCGGGGTGAATTCGGGCCGCGGGCCGGACGAGCCGACGCGCATTTTCGCCCCTTCGTTTTCACCCTCGGGCAGAACCTCGACCCGCACGCCATAGCGTTCTTCGATTTCGGCCAGATCTGAACGTTTGGCGTTGAGCAGATAGACTGCCGCTTCGGTGCTTGCAAAAAGCGAGATCACCGAACCCCGGCCCTTGGCCGCTTCATCCTCGATCTGCCGCAGTGCCGAAAGTCCGGCGCTTGAAGCGGTGCGGACAAGGCCTGTGCCGTCGCAGTGCGGACAGCCGCGCGTGGTCGCTTCAAGTACCCCGGTGCGCAGGCGCTGGCGGCTCATTTCCATCAGCCCAAAGCTTGAAATACGGCCAACCTGGATTCGGGCGCGGTCGTTCTTGAGCGCGTCCTTCATTGCCTTTTCGACCTTACGGACGTTGTTGTTGTATTCCATGTCGATGAAATCGATCACAACCAGACCGGCCATGTCGCGCAGTCGCAACTGGCGGGCAATTTCGCGCGCCGCTTCAAGGTTGGTGTTGAGCGCGGTCGCCTCGATCCCGTGCTCCTTGGTCGAGCGGCCCGAGTTGATGTCGATCGAGACCAGTGCCTCGGTCGGATTGATCACGATATAGCCGCCCGATTTAAGCTGCACTTCAGGATCGTACATCGCGGTCAGCTGGTCTTCTGCGCCATAGCGTTGGAACAATGGAACCGGATCAGCATAGTGCTTCACCCGCTTGGCGTGGCTCGGCATCAGCAGTTTCATGAAATCGCGCGCAGCGCGATAACCGCCTTCGCCCTCAACAACGACGTCTTCGATTTCCTTGTTGTAGATATCGCGGATCGCGCGCTTGATCAGATCGCTGTCCGAATGGATCAGAGCCGGGGCGGTACTGCCCAGCGTGGTCTCGCGAATCCCGTCCCAGAGGCGGGCGAGGTAATCGAAATCGCGCTTGATTTCGGTCTTGGTGCGGCTGAGGCCAGCCGTGCGGACAATGCAGCCCATCGATTTGGGCAGATCGAGCTCTGCAATGATCGTCTTGAGCCGTTTGCGGTCAGTGCCCGAGCTGATCTTGCGGCTGATTCCGCCGCCGTGGCTGGAATTGGG
>CALMBN010000132.1 GCA_937860195.1 uncultured Novosphingobium sp. | reverse complement strand
GGCCAGATTCCGCCGCCCAGCCTCCACAGCGGCAGCATGATCAGGACCCCGAAGACCGAACGGATCCACATCGCGCTATAGGCCCCCACCGCGATCGAGGCGCTTTTCATCAGCCCGTCCATCAGGCTGAACAGCGCAATACCAAGGCTTGCGGCCAGGAACGGTGCGGCATGGTGATGGCGGTTGAATGCGGCGGCGCGCGGCACGGACGGTCTCCCCTTGAATTGCGGCGGTAGGGGAGCGAACAAATGGCGGCAAGGGCGCGCAACCAAACGCCTGATTGCTCCGAACGCTGCATGGGAGTAACCTTTCAACGAATTACCCGCTCAAAGCCCGTCTATGCTGAGCCTGTCGAAGCACTGCCCTTTTCTTCAAGCCAAAGCGCGCTACCGCAAGAACAAGAACAGTCCTTCGACAGGCTCAGGACGGACGGGGCTTTGGATAGAGTCTTAAGTTGTGATGAGCTGACTGAGAGACCATGACAGAAGCGCCCGCAAACCCTGTCTCTCCCCCGCCACCAAAAGGCGGCGATCTGGTCCGGCGGCACTCATTGGTGACCCGGCTCTGGCACTGGTTCAACGCAGTGGTGGTCATCGTGATGCTGATGAGCGGACTGATGATCTTCAACGCCCATCCCCGGCTCTATTGGGGACAGTACGGAGCCAATTCCGATCCGTCGTGGCTCGATCTCGGCCAGTTGGCGGCAGTGCCGTTCCCCGGCTGGATCACGATTCCTTCGCAATACAGTCTTGCTGACGCGCGGCTGTGGCACCTGGGCTTCGCCTGGCTGTTGGCGGTGTCGTTGCTGGCCTATCTTGGCTGGGCGGGGCTTTCGGGGCGGCTGTGGCGCAGTCTGATCCCGCGCCCGGCCGAGCTTCGCCCCGCCCACCTGTGGCACGATATCAGCCAGCACGCCCGCCTGCGGTTTCCCGGCGGGGCGGCGGCGCTGAGCTATAACGTGCTGCAAAAACTGGCCTATGCCGGGGTGCTGCTGGTGCTGCTGCCGGGGATCGTGCTGACCGGCCTTGGCATGTCGCCCGCGATGGATGCGGCCTGGCCGTGGCTGCTCGATCTGCTCGGCGGTCGGCAATCGGCGCGCAGCCTGCACTTCGTGTGCGCGGCGGGACTCGTGCTGTTCTTCCTGGTCCACATCGCGATGGTGGTGCTGGCCGGACCCTTCAACGAACTGCGTTCGATGCTGAGCGGTTGGTATCGTTTACCGCCCGAGCGGGAGAATGCCCCATGATTGTGAACCGCCGCAAGCTGTTGGGAATGAGCGCAGCCGGGGCCGGGGGGCTCCTGCTTGGCGGCTGCGATGCGCTCAATGGCTCGCCGGGGTTCCGCGAAGCGCTGACCGGGGCCGAAAGCCTGACAATGCGAACCCAGCGTCTGTTGATGGGCGATGCCCTGGCCCGCGAATTTGCCGAGGCCGAGATGTCGCAACATTTTCGGATCAATGGTAACAGCATGGTGGCAGACAGCGACTATCGCAGGGACGCCAGGACGCTTTTTGCAAACTGGTCCTTGCAGGTCGATGGACTGGTTGCGCGGTCCCTATCGCTTCCACTCGATGCGCTTAGATCGATGCCGCAGCGCACTCAGATCACCCGCCACGATTGCGTCGAGGGCTGGAGCGCGATCGGCAAGTGGCAGGGGCCGCAACTGGGCGCGGTGCTGGCGCTGGCTGGATTGCTGCCTTCGGCCCGCTATGTCGTTTTCCACTGTGCTGACCGGTTCGGGGACACGCCATATTACGAGTCAATCGATCTGATCGATGCCTTCCATGCCCAGACGATCCTTGCCTGGTGGATGAACGGCGCGCCCCTGACGGAAGGCCACGGTGCCCCGCTGCGCCTCAGGGTCGAGCGCCAGCTCGGCTACAAGCAGGCCAAGTTCATCATGCGGATCGAACTGCGCGAAACCCTGGCCGGGCTCTACGACGGCAAGGGCGGCTATTGGGAGGATCACAGCGGCTACCAGTGGTACGCCGGGATCTGATCACATGAGTTTCCGAAGTTCCTCCGCGCTGTAAAGCCGCAGGTCGGCACCTTCGAGTTTTACGCTGCCCATGGCCTGATTGAACGCGGCCATGTGCGCGCTCGCCATATGCGCGGCCATCGCGGATTCGCTGGTCCAGCGTTCGGAAATCCTGATCAGGTCGGGATCAGCGATGTCACGGGAAAACGAGTAGTGGATGCAGCCATCTTCCTCATTGGTTGCGGTCACCATTGCGCGGGCCTGGTCGGCCACTTTGTCGAATTCGCCGCTCGCCAGCTTGATCCAGCCTTCAATCAGAAACATGTCGCTCTCCCCGTGATTCGTTAACCGGACGATTAACACCATGGATCACGGGGTCCGCGCAAGTAGGGGCGGACGAGGCCGCTCGCGACCAGATCATCGGCGAGTGACTGGACCGTGCCATCAGGCCGCGCGCGGAGCAGATGTTTGAGCTCGCGGCCATATTCATCGAACCCGGCCGGGCTGGGACCGGCGAGAGTGAACGGCCCCTGATTGACCAGTTTCAGTAGCTGATTTGCGGCCTTTTCGCCTTGCTGCGCTTCGGCCAGACAGCGGCTGGGATGCATTTCAGGCGCATCAATCCCGATGATCCGGATGCGCCGTCGGCCGAGCAGAATCGTATCGCCATCAGGTACACAATTACTGCTGCCGCGCTGACCGCAGCGGACGAATGTGTCATTGACCTGTTCGCTCGGCCCTTTGGGCAGTTCGGAGGGGCCGATCCGGGTGTCGGTCAGAAAGTACCAGCACAGTCCGGACAGCAACGCCGCGCCGAGCCACCACTTCAGCCCATTCCGGAACCGCACCCAGCGGCTCTGCCCTTGCCAGCGGTGGGTTGGCAGCACGCTTCCATATCCGGGTCTGCGGCGGGGCCAGGCCATCGCGCTGACTTAAGGCCAAGCTCAACGCGCGGCAAGCATCGCGCACCAGTCTGACCGTCGCCCGCGCCATGGCTCGGCCAGGCCTTCACTGACCAGTTGCTGCCCAATCGACCGACCGTTGCGCACGGCAATCCGCAATGCGCGCCCATAGCGATCCACGGCGCGCCCCTCGGTTTCCAGCGTGAATGGCCCCGCATTGAGCAGTGCAATCAGGCGCCGCGCCGCTGCCAGACCCAGCTCCCGTTCGGCCGCACATCCAGCCGCGTGGGTCTCAGGTGCGTTAATGTCGGCGAGGCGAACCTTTTCGCCGCTCGTCCAGAACGTATCGCCGTCCACCACGCAGTTGATCCGCGGGCCTGAACCGCACAACGAAAAGGCAGCGACGAGCGTGAGGAGTGTGGCAGACATGCCGACCATCTGGCCTGCATGTCGGATTCAAGGCTATTCGGTGACTTGCGTAACGATGCTCCGTTCCGGATCGACTAGGTTCTCGGACGTAGCAATCGTTCCTCCAGCAATACGCGAAAATCGCGCCGGGCATCGGCGATCAGCATGACAGTGACCGAGCGTTCAGCTCCCTCCAGTTCGGGCCAATAAATCGCCCGGAACGGGGGAATCGAGAGTTGTCGATAGGTTCGGATGCCCAGTGTTTCGAGCTCGGGCGGCACCTGTCCTCGTGCGGGATGGTCAGCCAGGGCCTCAAGCTTGCCGGTGATGCGATCAAGCAGGGCTTCGGCCCCGTCAGAGCCGCCCGGTCCGCGTTGGGTCAAGCGTCGGCGGTATATTCCCAGTAGGTCGCCTTCCGCACCTTCGGTGAGCCGGACCTGCGCTTTCACGCGGCGCGCGACCGAATTCTTGCCCCCAATCCTTCGACCGGAGTGGTCTGGCCGGCAGCCAATTCATCCCGCCCAATGGCGAGCAATTTGAGCAAGGCGAGCAGTTCTTGGGTCGCTTCGAAACTGCCCAGATCCTGCAAGACTGCCTTGGCTTCACCGTTCTGGGTAATGACAAGTGGCGCTGCCCCTTCGCCGAGTTCGCGGATAACGTCGGCACTGTGTGCCTTGAGGTAGCTGATCGGCTTAACCCGCTCGTGTAGGCCCATGACACTTGCTCCATTCAAAGCCAGACTGAATATAGTCCGAATTCGGTCTGCCTACAAGCTTAAGAACAGCCCCGCCAGGGCCGCACTCATCAGGTTTGAGAGACTTCCTGCCGCCAGCGCTTTCAGCCCCAGCTTGGCAATCACCGGGCGCTGGTTCGGGGCGAGGCCGCCGGTTACCGCCATCTGGATCGCGATCGAGCTGAAATTGGCGAATCCGCACAGCGCGAAAGTGACGATTGCGACGGTCTTTTCCGAGAGCGCCTTGGCTGCACCCAGATCGATGAATGCAACAAATTCGTTCAACACCACTTTGGTCCCGAAAAACCCGCCAGCCTGCATCGCTTCGGCCCAGTCCGGCGCGCCGAGCAGCAGGAAGACCGGCGCAAAGACATAGCCGAGCAGCAGCTGGAACGAGAGATCGGGCATGCCGAACCAGCCGCCGATCCCGCCGAGGATGCCGTTGGCGAGTGCGACCAGCGCTACAAATGCCAGCACCATTGCGCCGACCATAACGGCCAGCTTGACCCCGGTTTGTGCGCCCTGGGCCGCTGCCATGATCACATTGGCGGGGCGCTCTTCCTCGTCGGGAATCCTGATTTCATCCGGCTCGACCAGCTTTTCGCCTTGGGGATCGGGCATGATGATCTTGGCCATCAGGATCCCGCCCGGTGCCGACATGAAGGCAGCCGCGACCAGATAGTCGATCCGGATGCCCATCGAGGCATAGGCAGCCAGGATCGTCCCCGCGACCCCGGCCATGCCGACGGTCATCAGGCAGAACAGTTGCGATGGGGTCAGTGCTGCGAGGTAGGGCCGGATCACCAAGGGGCTTTCCGACTGGCCGACGAAGATGTTGGCCGCAGCGGAGAGACTCTCAACCTTGCTGACCCCGGTGATCTTCTCAAGCGCGCCGCCGACCCATTTGATCACCAGTTGCATGATCCCGACGTAATAGAGCACCGAGATCAATGCGGCGAAGAAGATGATCACCGGCAGCGCGGCGATCGCGAACGAATTGCCGCCAATCTCCGGGGTGGCCAGCGGGCCGAAAATGAACGCGGTACCAGCATGGGCATAGCCGAGCAGCGCCGAAACCCCGCCCGCTATCGCCTGCAAGACGCGATTGCCCCACGGCACATAGAGCACCAGCGCTGCAAACCCGACTTGCAGTGCCAATGCCGCGCCAACCACCCGGGGCCGGATCGCCTTGCGATCAGACGACAGCGCATAGGCGATGGCAAGGATCAGCGTGATGCCCAGCAGGCTCATCAGGTGCGGCATGGTCTTGGCGGTCCCCAGTGTTGTCTTGCGGCGAGTGGTAACGGCTTGAACGATGCAGTCAAATCCTCCCGGCTCATACTTTCCCTTTGCGCAAAGGCTCGCTAAGCCGTGCCGATGACCACACCCCAAGCCACCGCTCGTTCGCTCTTGTTGTTTTCACTGTTCTACGGCGGAATGGTGACACTCGCTGGAGTGCTGGGAGCAAAACAGGTCACACTGGGGCCGCTGGTGGTTGAGGCCGGAATTTTCCCCTTCCTCACCCTGGTGGGCATATCCAGCGGGATAGCCGACCTTCACGGCAAGGAAGTGGCTGACCGATTGGTGCGCTATGGGTTCATCCCGCTCGTCGGTGCGATCCTGATGACCTTGTTTGTGCTTCAGTTGCCGACCGATCCGGGGATGTACGAGCCAGCCAAAGAGGCCTTTCCCACCATTCTGGGACAAAGTTGGCGGATGATGGGTGCCGGGATCATCTCCTATGGCACCTCGGTGACGCTCAACGTCTGGATTTTCAACCGGTTACGGGACAGCGGCGGGCCGTTTGCAAAACTGCGTGGTTTCATTGCGGCGGCGCTCTCGCAGATTGTCGATACGCTGATCTTCATCACCCTGTCGTTTTACATGGTGCGTCCGATCATGGACCTGATGGTTGGTCAGATGATCGCCAAGGTGGTTCTTTCGGCGATCATGGTCCCGGCAATTATCTGGATTGTTGTGCATTATGGTCGCAAACTGGACAGTGAAGCCTGACAGGCCCTAAAGCCCCCCACTATGCTGCACACCCACGATCCCGCAATGCTCGCCAAGGCCGAAACGCTGGTTGAGGCACTGCCCTATCTTCAGCGCTATGCGGGAAAGACCTTTGTGGTCAAATATGGCGGCCACGCGATGGGCGATCCCGAACTGGCGCGCGACTTTGCTGAGGATGTGGTGCTGCTGAAGGCAGTCGGGATCAACCCGGTGGTGGTCCACGGCGGCGGCCCGCAAATCGGCGCGATGCTGAAAAAGCTGGGTGTCGAAAGCCGGTTCGTCGACGGCCTGCGGGTGACCGACAAGGCCACTGCCGAGATTGCCGAAATGGTTTTGTGCGGATCGATCAACAAGGAACTGGTTGGCTGGATCGCCGGGGCCGGGGGCAAGGCGCTCGGCATTTCAGGCAAGGACGGCGGATTGGTGACTGCGCAAAAGGTCCGGCGCACGGCCAAGGACCCGGATTCGAACATCGAGCAGGCGATCGACCTGGGCTTTGTGGGCGAGCCGGTCAGCATCGATACCGCGATCATTGAAACCGCCAGCGCGGCGGGGATGATCCCGGTCATCGCCCCGATCGCGCCGGGCCTTGATGGCGAGACCTACAACATCAATGCCGATACCATGGCCGGGGCGATTGCTGCGGCGCTGGGTGCGGCACGGTTGTTCCTGCTGACCGATGTTGCGGGGGTGCTAGACAAGGACAAGCAGTTGCTGACCGATCTTACTCCGGCAGATATTCAGCGGCTGCAGGCCGATGGCACAATCCAGGGCGGGATGATCCCCAAGCTGGAAACCTGCATTCACGCGGTCGAGGCCGGGTGCGAGGCAGCGGTCGTGCTCGATGGCCGGGTGCCGCACGCGATGCTGATCGAAGTGTTCACCGCGCGCGGGGCGGGGACGCTGATCCGGGCCTGATTCCCGGAGGTGCAAATAGCGATCTCTTCTCCCCATTGGTGGGGGGCAAGAACGAGTCAGGCCAGTTTCTGCACGCCGCCCTTGCCATATTAGTAAGCAACGCATACTAAATCCATGGAACAAGCTCCGGTTGCTCCTTTGCGCGCTGTTCGGCTATCAGCGCCCTGCCAACTGGAAGAGGAGTGGCCTGTGCTTTATGCCGCCGTCGAAGTTATCGGAATGCTGGTCAGCCTGATCATCATGCTGGTGATCGTTCAATTCGTGCTGTCGCTGCTGTTCGCGTTCAATGTGCTGAGCCCGCACAACCAGTTCGCCGGAGCGATTTATCGCAGCGCCAACATGTTGCTCGATCCGATCCTGCGGCCGATCCAACGGATCATGCCCGATACCCGCCCGCTCGATCTCTCACCAATGGTGTTGATTTTCGGCCTGTCGATTCTCCAGCGTATTCTCCAGCAGGCAGCCATCGGAAGCTAGACATGAGTGCAGAGGTTATCGACGGAAAGGCATTCGCCGCCACTCTGCGCGTCCGCGTGGCGGAGTTCGCCGCGACGTTCGAGCAGAGCGCCGGGCGCAAGGCCGGCCTTGCCGTGGTGCTGGTAGGAGACGATCCGGCGAGCCGGGTCTATGTCGCAAGCAAGGGCAAGGCGACGCTCGAATGCGGGATGAACAGCTTTGAGCACAAGCTGCCCGACGATACCGATCAGGCGACGCTGATGGCCCTGGTTGACCGGCTCAACGCCGATCCGCTGGTCGACGGGATTCTGGTCCAATTGCCGTTGCCAAAGCACCTTGATGAGCAGGCGGTGGTTGAGCGGATCAGCCCCGACAAGGATGTCGACGGCCTGACCCCGATCAGCACCGGGCGGCTCGTGCTGGGCCTGCCAGGGCTGGTGCCGTGCACGCCGCTGGGTTCGCTGATGCTGCTCAAGGACCGGCTTGGCTCGCTGTCCGGCCTCGATGCGGTGGTGATCGGTCGCTCGATCCTGGTCGGCAAGCCGATGGCGCAATTGCTGCTGGCCGAAAGCTGCACCGTCACGATCGCGCACAGCCGGACCAAGAACCTGCCCGAAGTCGTCAAGCGCGCCGATATCGTCGTCGCCGCAGTCGGCCGCCCGGAAATGGTCAAGGGCAACTGGATCAAGCCCGGCGCGACCGTGATCGACGTCGGGATCAACCGCCTGCCGCCTGAAGAAGGATCGAGCAAAGGGCGGCTGGTTGGCGATGTCGACTTTGCCGAAGCGATGGCAGTGGCTTCCGCCGTCACCCCGGTCCCCGGCGGAGTTGGGCCGATGACCATCGCTGTGCTGTTGCGCAATGCCTTGGTCGCCGCCCACCGGAATGCCGCTGTCGCGCTGGCCGATGGGGCGATTTAGAGACTCGACTCGCCTTGGCCTCGCTGCGGGGCTAAGTGGTTGCAAATGAAACGCACGATTCTCTGGGGGCTTGCGTTCACGCTTGTCGCCGCTTCGCCAGTCCTCTCGCAGGAACGCCGCAATCAGGGACCTGGATTTGCCGACCCCGGTGCGGTTGTTGCGGCAGAGATTGCCTTTGCCCAACTCGCCCAGAAAAAGGGTCAGTGGACCGCCTTCCGCGAAACTGCGACCAAGGATGCGGTGATGTTCGTGCCGCAGATGGCCTTTGCGCAGACGTTCCTGAAGAACAAGCCCAACCCCGCGCAGGCGGTCAAATGGCAGCCGCACCAGGTCTGGTCGAGTTGCGACGGGACCACTGCGGTGACCCGCGGGGCCTGGCAGGCGCCCGATGGCACCACCGGTTATTTCACGACTGTCTGGCAGCGCCAGAAGAACGGCAAATACAAATGGGTGCTCGATCAGGGCGAGCCGTTGCCGATGGCGCTGGACGCTCCCGAGATGATCGTCGCCAAAGTGGCCGATTGCCCCTCCGGTTTCAACGGACGGCGCGGACCAAGGATCAGGGACTTTTCGGGCAAACTGCCGCCGCTCGATCCCACGCGCCGGACCGGCCAGTCGCTCGATGGAACGCTCGGCTGGGACGTTGCGGTTGCCCCCGATGGCGCGCGCCGCTTCACAGTCACCATGCAGGTTGATGGCGCGCGCGCCACAGTGCAGGACATGCAGATCGAAGCCCCCGTCAAGCCGTGATCTGGGATCTGTTTCTTTCGGCTTTCGTTACCCTGTTTGTGGTGATCGATCCGCCCGGATGCGCGCCGATCTATGCCGGCCTGGTCAAAGGCGCGAGCAGCAAGCAGGCAACTTCGATGGCGGTGCGCGCCTGCTTTATCGCGGCGCTGATCCTGCTGGTCTTCGCCTTGTTTGGCGAAAAACTGCTTGGCGCATTGCATATCGAGCTCAACAGCTTTCGCATCGCCGGCGGGATCATGCTGTTCGTGATTGCACTCGACATGGTGTTCGAAAAACGCACCCAGCGCCGCGAGGAACGCGCCGACAAGATCATGAGCACGCCGGAAGTCGAAGATGTCTCAGTCTTTCCAATGGCGATGCCGATGATTGCCGGCCCCGGATCCATCGCCACAATCATGCTGCTGACCGCGCGGGCCGAGGGGACCGAGCAAACCCTGATCGTCCTTGCGGCACTGGGTGCTGTGCTGATCCTGACGCTCGCTGCGCTCGTCGCAGCCGGGCCGCTGATGAAACTGCTCGGCAGCCGAGTCGAAGCGGTAATTACGCGGCTGCTCGGCGTGTTGCTGGCGGCCCTGGCGGCCCAATATGTGATCGACGGGGTAAAGGCTGTGCTTACTGGAGCGTAACCCGCCCGTCATCGCTGTCGCGCCGTCCGAAGAACTGCATCAGCTGCACCAGCAGCTCACACCGTTCAGCCAACCCCGATGCTTCGAGCAGGGCCTGCTTTGAGGCTATGTCGAACGGGGCGATCTGACTGGTACCGTCGATCAGCGATTCGTCATCGAGCCGGGTTACGGCTTCCCAATCGACCGAATAGCCCTGGGCATCGGCAAACCGCCGTGCTTCGCGCTCAAAGCCGGCGCGTTCGACCGGCGAGAGCGCGGGACAGTCCTCCTCGTCCAGCAACTCGGCCTCGATCTGACGGAACGGAGTCGCGGCATCAAGCTCGCGGATCAGTTTGAACCTCGCTTCGCCCTGCAGCACCAGATTGAACCGGCCATCGTCCAGCGCCTCAACCTCGCCAATCTTGCCAAGACAGCCGATGGTATAAAGCGGGGCGCCCTCTTCGGCCCGCTGTGGCTGGATCATCCCGATCCGCCGGTCCCGTGCCAGCGCGTCCTTGACCAGCGAACGATAGCGCGGTTCGAAGATGTGCAGCGGCATCTGCATTCCTGGAAACAGGATCGCACCAGGCAGCGGAAATATCGAAATGCGCACGGCCCTGCCTAGCCGAACAGGATCAGTGACAGGCGGCGGCGCTGTGCGGCGACCCATGGATCTTCGAGGCCAACCGCTTCGAAAATCTGCAGCAGCTTGGCCTTCGCCGCGCCTTCGCTCCATTCGCGATCGGCGGCGATCATCCCGAGCAGGGTTTCAGCTGCGGCATCGCGGTCTCCTGCGGCAAAGGCGGCTTCGGCATAGGCCAGCTGGCCTTCGGGGTTGTCCGCAGTTGCCCCGGCCTGCAGCGCAGCCAACTGGTCGTCCTCCGGCTTGTTTTTCGCCAATTCCAACGCTGCCCGAGCGCGGCTGACCTCGGGATCGTTCGCCATTTCCGGCGGGAGCGAGGCCAGCACAGTCTCGGCCTCGCCTGTTTCGCCCAGCAGGATCATCGCCCGCACCAGCCCGCCCAGCGCCGCGCCGCTCTCAGGCGCGATCTCGGCAATCTGGGAAAAGATCGACCCGGCCCGTTCGCCGTCCCCCGCAGCCAGCGCTTCCTCGCCCAGCGCCAGCATCGGCACGATATCTTGCGCCGCGGCACCGCCCGGCTGGATGGGCAGCTTCTCCAACAATTGATCGAGCATCGCCTTCAACTGCGTTTCGCTGCGTGCCTGGGTCAAATCAGCCACCGGCTGGCCCTGAAACAGCGCATAGACCGTAGGAATCGACTTGATCTGGAACTGCCCGGCGATGAACGTGTCCTCATCGACATTGACCTTGGCCAGCACCACGCCCTTGTCGGCATAGTCGGCTGCAACTTTTTCCAGCACCGGGGTCAGCGCCTTGCACGGCCCGCACCATTCGGCCCAGAAGTCGAGGATGACGAGGCTGGTCATCGAAGGCTCGACAACGTCCTTGCGGAACTTGTCGACCGCTTTCTGTTCTTCCAGGTTCAGCCCCATGCTTGCCACGCGTTCAACTCCGTTATGTGCCCTTGCCGCGCCAATGTGGGCCTTTGTGTCCATTTGTGAAGGGATAATCGGCGCTTGAAGGCAGACGGCAACTTTATCCTTGGCAAGGACAAAGGGCGATGCTAACCGCGCGCCTCTCCCCGGCCCGCCGTGCTTGCTGCGCAGGGCCGCAAACGTTCGAGCGGGCGTAGCTCAGGGGTAGAGCACAACCTTGCCAAGGTTGGGGTCGAGGGTT
>CALMBN010000131.1 GCA_937860195.1 uncultured Novosphingobium sp. | reverse complement strand
CGCCGTTCGTGTCGAGCGAAGTCGAGACACCGCAGCGCTTGGGTGTCTCGACTTCGCTCGACACGAACGGCTTTAGGGCTCGTACTGTAACTACTGCGGTGCCAGTTCGAACTGAATCGTCACGCTGACCTGCGCTTCAACTTCACCCGCAGCGATGGGCGTGGCGGACGAAGCATCAGCTGATTTAGCCATCGCATAGACCGGCTGAGGCGGGGAATAGCCACCGCCTTCGCTGATCGAAACAATCCGAACTACTCGCAGGCCAGACGCCTTGGCGTAAAGCTCGGCCCGGGCGCGGGCCTGCTTCATCGCATCGCCGCGCGCTTCGTCCATTGCGGCGCGGGGATCGGACATCTGGAAGGCAGGGCCATTGATCTGGTTCGATCCTGAAGCAACCAGCGCATCGAGCACTTTGCCAAAGCCCTTGATGTCGCGGCTGCGGATCGTGACGGTGTTGCTGGCCTGATAGCCGACAATCCGCGGCTCCTGCACCATCTGGCCGCTCGGGCCGATCACCGGCTGCCCGTATACCGGGTTCAGGTTGATCTGGCTGGTCTGGATATCCTTGTCGGCAATCCCGGCTTTCTTGAGCGTTGCGATCACCCTGATCATCGCGGCGGCATTGGCCGTCAGGGCCTCGCCGGCGGTCTTGCCTTCGCTGACGACCCCGGCAGTGAACACCGCGAGGTCTGGTGTGCGAACCGATTTACCCTCAGCCGTGATCGTCAGAAGCGTTGATGTCGCGGCGATAGCGGGCTGGTCCGAATGGGCCATGGCAGCTCCGGGAAGCGAGAGGGCGAGGGCGAGCGGAGCGAGGGCGAACCTGAGCGACTTCATAAGTGTACTCCTTTGCGCGCGGGTTAGGCGGCACCGCCTTGCCGGGAACTGAACCTAAAGCGTCGCCTCAATTGCCCGGGCCGCCGCCGCTGGATCTTCGGCCCGCGCAATCGGTCGGCCGATTACCAGCACGCTGGCTCCGGCATCGCGGGCCTGGCGCGGGGTCACGGCGCGTTTCTGATCGCCCAATGTGCCATCGGCCGGGCGCAGGCCGGGCACCACCAGATAGCCATCGCGCCACATCGCGTGGACCGCCGCAACCTCGTGCCCGGAACAGACGATCCCATCCAGGCCAGCCTCACGCGCCAGCTCTGCCAGCCGCATGACCTGATCGTGCGGCGTGCCGGAAATCCCGGTTGCAGCCATATCGCTATCGTCCAGACTGGTCAGCAGGGTCACCCCGACGACCTTGCAGTTTTCGCCCGCCGCCGCCTTGGCATCCTCCATCATCGCCCGTCCGCCGCCGGCGTGAACCGTGACGATGGCCGGTTCCAGCACATGGATCGCCTGCATCGCCCCGGCGACAGTGTTTGGAATATCGTGCAGTTTCAGATCGAGGAAAATCGGCAGGCCCAGCTTGTGCACTTCGAGCACGCCGTGGTGGCCGTGGGCGCAAAAGAATTCGAGCCCAAGCTTGATCCCGCCGATATGTGCGCGAGCCTTTTGTGCCACTTCGATGGCGGTATCGAGGCGCGGAAAATCGAGCGCGAGGTAGATCGGATTGGTGTTCATGGCTGGCTGGACAGTTGTTCCTGCGTGGCAGCTTCAAGCTGTGTGCTCGTCGCAATCGGCGCGGGCTCCGATTGGCTGGACGCCTTCATCGAGTTCTCCAGGAACCCGATCCGCCGGTTGAGCCGCCACCGCGCGCCTTTGTGCAGCAGCCACATTGGCAGGAACCCGGCGATCATCGAAACGAGCACGATGAACCCGACCGGCCATTCAAGATGGACGTAGTTGCTGTCCTGCAGCGGCCACAGATTGAGCGGCACCGTCTGCCAGTTGATTGCGATAAACGCGACCAGTGCGATGGTGACGAGCAGCAGCAGGAGCGTACGGATAAGCTGCATGGATGCTTCCTCCTAATCCGTCAGGGAATTACTGGTGCGATGCTAGGCGGCTTGGCAGGCGAAGGGAAGGGCTTGGAAAGAAAGCTATCGAGATCGGCTGCAGAGCGGTCAGGAGCCTCCTCCATCGGGATATGGCCGATGCCGGGATAGACCAGCTTGACCGAGCCGGGGATCTTCGCAGCAAACCAGTCCGCGCCACTAACCGGGATCAGCTTGTCCTCCGCGCCCCACATGATCAGCGTCGGTATCCTGATTTCACCAAGCCGGGCGGTGTTGGTGTCACGCGTGCCGTATTGAGCAAAACGCTCGCCTGTGGCCTTGCGGTTGCCGGGGAATCGGTTGAGCTCCCAATAACGGTTGATCGCCGCCGGGGTCACAATCGCCTGATTGGAAACCGAGCCGTGCAGCGATCTTTCAAACACCGAACGCGGTGTGATGATCAATGCAATCTTCCCCAGCACCGGTGCGCGCGCGATCCGGAAACCGATCGGCAGGTCCTTGTCGGGATCGTCTGGCGGGCCTGCTGCGTCGATCAGCACCAGATGGGTCAGCTTGCCGGGATAGGCCAACGCATACTCCCAAGCGATATAGCCACCCATCGAATTGCCGGCGAGCGCGAAGCGCGTGACCCCTAGCTTGGTCAGCGCCGCATTCAGCGTGCCGACGAATGCGGCGCTGTCATATTGCCCGGTCGGGTTTGGTCCGGTCAGCCCGTGGCCGATCTGATCGACCGAGATGATCCGGTATTTGGACACCAGCCGCGCCACCCACGGCTCCCACGTGTGGAGCGAGGCGTTGGAACCGTGGAGCAGTACCAGCACCGGCCCATCGCGCTTGCCCTCATCGCGGTAATGCATGGTCAGCCCGCCGCCGATGTCGACGAATTTGGCTTCCTGACCGCCGTATTTCAGGCGCATTGCGACGGGGTCGGTATCGGGCGTGTAGCCAATCACGAAAAGGGCGATCAGGGCCAACAAGAGCGATCCGCCAAGCCATTTGAATGCGCGCTTCATCTTGGAATTCTCCCGGACCATCAACCAACCAAACGCGTCACCCTGAGCTTGTTTCAGGGCCCATTTCTCGTTTAGGGCTGAAGCGTTGTTGCATAGCAAGGCCGCGCCGTCACCCTTCTATCCCATAGCCCGATTGTGCGGCGCAATGGGTCCTGAAACACGTTCAGGATGACGGTTTTTATGCGCGCAGAGGAGTGTTCCTACTCCCCGAACACCCGCTCAAAAATCGTATCGATCGCCTTGAAGTGATAGTCGAGGTTGAACTTTTCCGCGAGCTCCGCCGCGCTCATCACCGCGGTAACTTCGGAATCGGCCTGCAGAAGTTCGAGCAGGCTCAGCTGCCCGTCCGATTCCCACACCTTCATCGCGTTGCGCTGGACCAGTTTGTAGCTGGCATCGCGTTCCAGCCCCGCTTGCGTGAGTGCCAGCAGCACCCGCTGCGAATGGACCAGACCGCCCATCTTATCGAGGTTGCGTTGCATCCGCTCCGGATAGACCAGCAGCTTGTCGATCACCCCGGTCAGCCGGGCGAGCGCGAAGTCGAGCGTGATCGTGGCATCGGGCCCGATGTAGCGTTCGACTGACGAGTGCGAGATATCGCGCTCGTGCCACAGCGCGACGTTTTCGAGCGCCGGGGTGACCGCCGAACGGACCACCCGGGCGAGTCCGGTGAGGTTTTCGGTCAGCACCGGGTTGCGCTTGTGCGGCATTGCGCTCGAGCCCTTTTGGCCGGGCGCGAAGTATTCCTCTGCCTCCAGCACTTCGGTTCGCTGTAGATGGCGCACTTCGATCGCGAGGCGCTCGATTGAACTCGCGATCACGCCGAGCGTGGCGAAGAACATCGCATGACGATCGCGCGGGATCACCTGCGTAGAGACCGGCTCGATGCTCAGGCCCAGCTTTTCGGCGACGTATTCCTCAACTGATGGGTCAATGTTGGCAAAGGTGCCGACCGCGCCCGAAATCGCGCAGGTGGCAATTTCAGCCCGCGCCGCAACCAGCCGCGCCTTGCAGCGGGTGAATTCGGCATAGGCCTCGGCCAGCTTCTTGCCGAAAGTGGTCGGCTCGGCGTGGATGCCGTGGCTGCGGCCGATGGTCGGCGTGTATTTGTGCTCCAGCGCGCGGCGCTTGATTGCGGCGAGCAGCTCGTCGAGGTCCGCCAGCAAAATGTCGCTGGCCTGCGCCAGCTGGACCGACAGCGTGGTATCCAGCACATCGCTGCTGGTCATCCCCTGATGCATGAACCGCGCTTCGGGGCCAACCTGCTGCGCGACCCAATCGAGAAATGCGATCACATCGTGCTTGGTCACGGCTTCGATTGCGTCAATCGCGGCCACGTCGATCTTGGGATTGGTCGCCCACCAGTCCCACAACGCCTTCGCGCCGGACATGGGAACCACGCCCAGCTCGCCAAGCTTTTGCGTCGCGTGTGCCTCAATCTCAAACCAGATCCTGAATCGCGCTTCGGGCTCCCAGATCGCAGTCATTGCGGGGCGGGAATAGCGCGGGACCATGTTCGACTCCTTCGGGATATGCAGGAGCCGCTAGGGGGAGGGGGCGGGGAAGGCAAGGGGTGAGCGCCACTTCGATCCTCCCCATTTGTGGCATTCGCCAAAAATGGAGAGGATCAATCAAGCCTCTACCGGCGGCTTATCGTACGTCCCCTGCATCGTGATCACTGCATCGGGCGCAGACAGGATCGCCTTCAGCGTTTCCGCCGGATAGGCCATGTTTGGCACCGCCGGATCATAGGCCGGCTGGGCCACTGGCTTATCCGCCGTGCAAGGTGCCGGGTTCACCATCGCCTGCGCCTCCTCCCCCGAAATGCCGCATTCGGCCAGCATCACCGGATCGACCCAGCGGGCAGGATCAACTTCGGTGACTTTACACGCGACTTCCAGCGTCAGGCCTTCGGGTCCGGCGAAGTAGATTGATTTGCAGAAGCCATGCCCGATCGGGCCGATTGCGGGAACACCGTGGCTGCGGATGCGGTTGCGCATGGCGATCAGGCCAGCTTCATCCGGCGCGCGGAAGGCGAGGTGCTGCATGGTCCCCGCCGCGCATTTGCCCGCGCCGGTCCCGGCGTGGGTGATGCCGAGCGTTGATGGCACTTCGGCAACCCCGGCCAGCTCGACGACCGAGAAATAGCTCGCCTCGTCCATTTTCAGGAACGCGTGCTTGCCGCCGGGCACGCCGTGCATTTCGAACAGCCCAACCAGCGGAAAGCCCATCACTTGCGTGAAGAAGGTCAGCTGTTCCTTCATGTTCGCAGACATGATTGCGATATGATGGATGCCGTTGGGCTGCTGGATAGCCATGATCCGTCCTCTTCCGTTTGCCCAGAGCCTAATCAGCCCTGCGCGGTTGGCAAGGGCCGCAAGGGGGCTTGAACCCAATGCGCTGACAGGCCACCACTATCCCGGTGTTCGCGCCCCAGGTCAGTCGCCGCAGTTTCATCGCCGCCAGCGCGGCTGTGCTGCTCGTGCCGGAGACGTTGCGCGCGCAGGAGGTGGTCCGCATGAAGTCAAACCGTCCCGCCCCGGCCCAGCGCCGCTTCGTCAGCAAGGCGGTGGAGCGCGAGATCGACCGGGTTTCGGGGCTGATCAAGGACCCCGAACTGCGCTGGATGTTCGGCAACTGCTTTCCCAATACGCTTGATACAACAGTGTTTTTGGGCACGGCGCAGGGCAAAGCCGATGCCTTTGTCATCACCGGCGATATCGATGCGCTGTGGCTGCGCGATTCGGCGGCGCAACTGCGGCCTTACCTCCATCTGGTGCGCGGGGACGAGAATCTGCAACAGCTCTATCGCGGGCTGATCCGCCGCCATGCGCGCTGTGTGCTGCTCGATCCCTATGCCAATGCCTTTACCCGCGACCCGGCCTCCAGGGATGGCCTGCACTGGTCGAAGTCCGATCGGACCGAGATGAAACCCGGGGTGGCCGAACGCAAGTGGGAGGTCGATTCGCTGTGCTATGTGCTGCGGCTGGCGCACGATTACTGGCAGGCCAGCGGAGACGCCGAGCCATTTGATGCCACTTGGGCACAGGCTGCCAAGCTGATCGTTGCAACCTTCAAGGAGCAGCAGCGCTTCACCGGCCCCGGACCCTATCGGTTTCAGCGCCAGAGCACCCAGCCGACCGAGACCACGCTGGCCGGGGTCGGCGTGCCGACCAAAAAGCATGGCTTGATCCATTCTGCCTTCCGCCCCTCTGACGATGCCTGCACCTTTCCCTGCAACATCCCGGGCAACCTGTTCGCCGTCGCCACTTTGCGCGAGCTGGCGACGATGGCCCGCACGGTGCTGAAGGATCCGGCGCTGGCCGATGAAGCCAGCGCGCTCGCCAGCGAGGTCGAGAAGGCGGTGTTCGCGCATGGCGTGATGCAATTGCCCGATGGGCGCCAGGTGCTGGCCTATGAAACCGATGGCTATGGCAACCACCTGTTCATGGACGATGCCAATGTTCCCTCGTTGCTGGGCCTCGCTTATCTGCGCTGTCTGCCCGCCGATTACCCGCTTTGGCGGGCCACAGCCGATGCTATTTGGAGTGAGGCCAATCCGTGGTTCTTCAAGGGCAAGGTGGCCGAGGGGATCGGCGGCCCGCACATTGGCGAGGGACAGGTCTGGCCTATGTCGATCATCGTGCGCGCCCTATCGAGCGACGATGACGCGGTGATCGCCGGGAGCCTGGCGACTCTGCGCGCCACCCACGCCGGGACCGGGTTCATGCACGAAGCCTTCGACAAGGACGATCCGGCCAAGTTTACCCGGACATGGTTCGCCTGGGTCAACGGCTTGTTCGGGGAGCTGGTGGTCAAAGTGGCAAACGAGCGGCCGCATTTGCTGGCGGCGGAATACGCGGCGTGAATAAAATCCCCACGTTCCGTTCGTGTTTGGTCTGAGAGACTCACTCCCAGCCAAACTCCAGCACAACTTCGCCGGTCTGCGCGCCTGAAGGATCAAAGCTCCGTTCGAGCATCCGACTCCGACCATCAAAGTCCACCGCCAAGACAGTCGAACAGCGCGTCCCGTAACCCGGATTGAGGACAAACGGCGCGCTCAGGAATTCGCCGGGCTGGGCCGGATCGGGTGCCGTGTCGGCAAGTGGTTCGAACAACGCCTCCAGCTGAGCCTCTCTGCCCAGCCAGTCGCGCAGCGCTGCTTCAAACCGCGCTTCTTTGTGCCAATGCTCGTCCAGCCCACCGTTGGAGAGGCTGTGGATGCCGGGGGCCAGCTCGCGGGTTTCTGGCCCTGGAAAGTTGGTGCTGAGCGACGCGCCTTCGGGCCCAGCGGTGAACAGATTGAACGGGTTCATCGCCGCGACATCGCCCGCCTCATCGCCCAGCAGCCAGCCAGTCACCAAGGCCCCGCGGCTGGCCATGCCGGGGCGGGGATAGTCCGCCGCGCGGCGATTGGTGACGAGGGCAAAGCGATCTGCAGTAACGCCTAGCCAGGTCCCTCCAGCTTTCAGATCGCGGCCCGCCACAATGCCGTTGTCCCACAGGCTCAGCGGAGCGGCGGCGCGGGCGTGGTATTCATCCCGGTTACCGATCGCCACCAGCTTCCAACGCGGGTCTGCGGCCCAGGCGATAGCGGCCACGCACATGGGATCAGACCAGCCCCTTGGCGCGCAGACTGACGTGGCCTTCCTTGCCGATGATGATGTGATCGTGGAGCGTGATGCCAAGCAGCCGGGCGGCTTCGGCGATCTTGTTGGTGATCTGGATATCGGCCCGGCTCGGTTCGGGCGAACCTGATGGATGGTTGTGGACCATGATCAGCGCCGCCGCGCCAAGATCGAGCGCCTTCTTGACGACCTCGCGCGGGTGGATTGCGGCTTCGTCGAGCGAGCCTTCGGACAACAGCTCGTCACTGACGAGCCGGTTTTTGGTATCGAGATAGAGCGCACGGACCCGTTCGTGGCGCAGATGCGCCATATCAATTGTCAGGTAATCAATCAGCGCCTGCCAGCTCGCCAGCACCGGTTTGTCCTGCACCCCGGTCCGGGCCAGCCGCCGGGTTGCGAATGCGACGATCTTGAGCGCCGCTGCACTGGTCTCGCCCATGCCCGGATGCTTGGCCAGGGCCGACGGATCAGCGTTGAACACGCCCGCCAGCCCGCCAAACCGTGCCAGCAGGCTTTTTGCCAGCGGCTTGACGTCCTTGCGCGGGATCGCGGTCATCAGCAGGTACTCGATCACCTCGTGATCGCCCAGCGCCTCGCTGCCACCCGCCAGCAACCGCGCGCGCAGCCGGGCGCGGTGGCCGGCTCCATCATGCGCTTCTGACTTGTCATCTGCCACGTGCGGCTCTCCGGCGAGGGACTTGCGCCAATCCATTGCCTTTCGCGGGCCAAGCGCGCAAGTGTGGCGGTAATGTCCGATCCTGAAGTCGAAGCTGCTCTAGACGAAGCGGAACTCCCTCCGCCGCGCCGCAAGAAGCGCTGGCGGGTGCTGGCCGTGCTGGCACTGCTGATCGCAATTGCCGGGACCGTTGTCTGGATTCAGCGAGAGAAGATCGCCAATTCGATTATCGCGGGGCAGATCGAAGACCTGGGCCTGCCAGCGACTTACGAGATCGAATCGATCGGCACCGACCGCCAGGTTTTGAAGAATATCACCATCGGCGATCCTGGCCGGCCTGACTTGACTGTTGCCCGGGCCGAGATCGAAACCATTTTCCGGCTTGGAATTCCCTTGATCGGCACCGTTCGGCTGGAAGGTGCGCGGCTCTATGGCACATACAAGCACGGCAAGCTCAGCTTCGGAAGCCTCGACCCGGTCATTTTTGCCGATCGCGCCGGGCCGAAAGGCTTGCCCGATCTCGAACTCGAACTGGTCGATGGTCGCGCCCGGATCGATAGCGATTATGGCGTGATCGGGGCCAAACTTGAAGGCGAAGGGAATTTGCAGACCGGATTCCGGGGCAAGCTGGCGGCGGTTGCTCCGGCCTTGGCGTTCGCAGGCTGCAAAGCGTCGCAAACGACCGTTTACGGCGAAGTGACGACAGTGCAGGGCCGGGCGCAATTTTCCGGTCCGGTGCGGCTCAAATCGCTGTCCTGCCCGGTCCAGCAACTTGGTGTGCGCGATGCCACGGTACAGCTCGATGCCGAACTGGGTGCCAAGTTCGATAGCGTCAAAGGCAACTACGCGCTGCGCAGCGGACCGTTCGCCTGGCAGGGTAACGGCACGCGGCGGATCGAGTCGCAGGGAAGCTTTGCCTATGCCGGGGGCAAACTGGCAGCGGATTATGACCTGGTCGCGAACGGTGTCGATCTTGGCCCGGCCAGCGCCAACGGACTGACGCTGGTCGGTGCGCTGCGCAGCGCAAATGGCAGCTCCGGGATTGATGGTGAAGGCCGGATCGAAGCCCAGGGACTCAGCAGCGGCAAGAGCCTGTCTGGCGCGCTTGCCAGCCTCGAAACGAGCAGCGAGGGCACATTGCTTGCCCCGCTGGTCAAACAGCTGCGCACGGCGCTTGGGCGCGAAGAGCCCGGTTCGCGTTTTGCTGCGGACTATTCAGTGCGCCAGACCGGCGGGGTCACCCAGATCATGCTGCCGATGGCAGAGCTGCATGGCGGCAGCGGGGTGCGGATGCTGGGGCTCAGCCGCTTCGCCCTGTCGCTGGGGCTGAAGGGCGGGCCGCGCTTTTCGGGCAAGTTCGTGACCGGCGGCAACGGCCTGCCGCGGATGGCAGGAACTGCCCAGCGCACTGGCCGCGGCGGCACCGAGGCTCGCTTCAGCCTGGCTGAATACCGCGCCGGAACCAGCTCGGTTGCGCTGCCAGACTTGCGGCTCGTGCAGCTGGCGGGTGGCCAGATCGGCTTTTCCGGGCGAGCGCTGGTTTCCGGGCCATTGCCCGGCGGAGAGGTTCTCGGCCTTGCGTTGCCAGTGGAGGGTAATTGGTCGGAAGGCGGCGGGCTGGCGGTCTGGCGCGGTTGCACTCCGATCAGGTTCGAGCGCTTCAAGGTCGGCAA
The DNA here is from genome assembly GCA_937860195.1 of uncultured Novosphingobium sp. Classification (GTDB taxonomy): domain Bacteria; phylum Pseudomonadota; class Alphaproteobacteria; order Sphingomonadales; family Sphingomonadaceae; genus Novosphingobium. Next base: position 1,541 of record CALMBN010000131.1, on the reverse strand, counting down.
TCTCTCGCTCAATCAACGCACTTTGACATTATGTCCGGGTAGTGGTGGGGCAATCCTGCGCAGCGACGGGCGCGGCACCCGGCTGGCGGCGGGGACGGCGGGGCTGAGCCTGGCCGGGACGCTTGGCACCACGCCGATCCGGTTGAACAGTGGCGCGGTCGGTTTTGCCTGGCCCGGCGCGATTGCGGCCAAGAGCATCGATGTCTCGATGGGGCCATTGGACAAGCCGAGCACGCTGAAAGTTGCAGAATTCAACGGCACGCTGGGCAAAATCGTGACCGGGCACTTCAACGGAGCCGACCTCAAGCTGTTCCCGGTTCCCCTCGATATGTCCGAAGGTGCCGGTGACCTGCGCTTTGCCAATGGCGAAGTGTCCATCACCGGGGCCAGTCTGAAAGTGTCTGACCGTGAGAATCCGGCGAAATTCTACCCCTTGATCGCCCGCGATGCCACGCTCGACCTCAAATCGACGACCTTCACTGCCAAGGCGATGCTCCGCGAGCCCAAGAGCGACCGGGCGATCGTCGAGGCGACCATCGTGCACGATCTGGACACCGAAATCGGCTTTGCAGATCTGTTGGTGCCGGGAATTGTGTTCGATGGGTTGCTCCAGCCCGATACCCTGACCTTTGCCGCGCAGGGCGTGATCGCCCTGGCCAAGGGAACGATAACCGGCAGCGGGCGGATCGATTGGGATGCGGACAACCTGACCAGCACTGGCAGCTTCACCACCGACGGGCTGGACTTCGCCGCCGCTTTCGGCCCGGCCAAAGGGGCCAGAGGAACCGTGCTGTTCTCCGACCTGCTCGGACTGGTCACTGCTCCCGATCAGCGGCTGACGATTGCTTCGATCAATCCGGGGATAGAGGTCTACGATGGGGTGCTCTCATTCCAGATCAAGCCGGACCGGCTGCTCGAGGTCAACGGCGCGGAATGGCCGTTCATCGATGGCAAGATGAAGCTGTTGCCGACCCGGATGGTGCTTGGCAACGCTGAGGTGCGGCGCTTCACGCTCAAGGTTGAAGGTGCCAACGCCGCAAAATTCGTCCAGCAGCTCGAACTCTCCAATATCTCCGCCAGCGGCACCTTCGATGGGACCCTGCCGCTGATCTTCGATGAGAACGGCGGGCGGATCGAGAATGGCATCCTGGTTTCGCGGCCACCCGGCGGGAACCTGTCCTATGTCGGTGAACTGACCTACAAAGACCTGTCGGCAATGGGCAACTTTGCCTTCCAGACTCTGCGCAGCCTTGATTTTCAGCGGATGGAAGTGGGGCTCAACGGCGATATCGATGGCGACATAGTCACCACAATGCGGATCGAAGGAGTGCGGCAGGGCAAGGGGGCAAAGCGGAATTTTATCACCAAGCAGTTTGCCGGACTGCCGATTCGCTTCAACATCAATATCCGTGCGCCGTTTTATCAGTTGGTGACCTCGTTCAAATCGCTTTACGATCCTGATTATATTCGCGATCCGCGCAGCCTTGGCCTGGTCGACAATGACGGAAATCCGCTGCCCAGTCCGGTTGACGGACCGCCAG
>CALMBN010000130.1 GCA_937860195.1 uncultured Novosphingobium sp. | reverse complement strand
ACGACCTGCGCCCGCGACAATGTTTCGGCGCGCTCGGGGACAATGTCGGTGAAGACGCGGTTCTTCGCCGCGACGTCAACCGATACCACTTTTAGCTTCGGCGCGTCCTTGTTGGTCACGAACCACAATTTGCTGCCCATGCCGTCTATCAGCTGCCACTCATGGTCGAGGCCCTTGACCAGCGGTTCGGCCTTCCAATTGGGCCTTTTACCTAGCGGAATGATGTGCAGCTCATATTTCTCGTCAGTACCCTCGGCCGTGGTGATCAGCGCCCATTTGCCGTCATGCGTCACCTCGGCACTATGGCCATATTCGGGCTTGTCGGGGGTGGCATAGACCGCGACATCGGCGGACTGCGGCGTGCCGATCTTGTGAAAATAGACGGTCTGGTTGAAATTCAGCTGCTGGAACGCAGCGCCCTCTTTTGGTTCGGTAAAGCGCGAATAGAGAAAGCCTTCATTGCCCACCCAGGCGATATTGGTGAACTTGGCCCACTTGATCTCGTCCTTCAGGACTGTGCCCTTGGACACGTCCATCAGCTTGATCACACGCCAGTCTGATCCGCCATCCTGGATTGCATAGGCCAGTAACTTGCCATTGTCCGATGGCACCCAATCGGCCAGCGCGGTCGCGCCGTCCCTGGCCCAGGCGTTGGGATCGATCAGCAGCCGCGGCGCGCCGTTCAGGCCCTTGCGCACAAACAGTTGCGACTGGTTCTGCAGCCCCGAATTGCGCATATAGAAATAGTTCGCCCCAGCCTTTTGCGGCAGGCCGAAGCGTTCATAGTCCATCAGTTCCTTGATCCGCGTGCCGAACCAGCCGCGCTGCGGCAGCGCTGCCAGGTAACCTTGCGTCACGGCGTTCTGCTGCCCAACCCACTGCGCCACTGCCGGATCGGTCCGCACATCGTTTTCGAGCCAGCGATAGGGATCGGCGACCTTCTCGCCGAATTGCACTTCGACAACCTCACCCAACACGGTCTGCGGATAGGTCAATCTGAATTCCTGCGCGGCCACGGCACCCGCCGATATGGCAAACAGCGCAGCAAACAAGGTGCTGGCGCGAACGGACACGGGCTTCTCCCCAAAAGCAAAAGGCGGAGGCCAGCCTAGCGCTTGCCCCCACCTTTGCAATTCGGAGTTCGACCAACGGCGTTGGTCGAACGGTCGCGTCCGATCAGGCCAGTTCTTCCTCAGCCGAGAACACCGGGCCAGAATCCTGACCCTTGGCCGAAACATCGCGATCAACCAGCTCGATCACCGCCATCGCCGAGGCATCGCCAGCCCGGAAGCCAGCCTTGATGACGCGGGTGTAACCACCAGCGCGGGTCGCATAGCGCTCTGCCAGCACGCTGAACAGCTTGATCAGCTGGGCATCGTCGAGCAGCCGTGCATGGGCCAGACGGCGGTTGGAAAGCCCGCCATGCTTGGCCAGCGTGATCAGCTTTTCAACATAGGGCCGCAGTTCGCGCGCCTTGGGCAGGGTCGTGGTAATCTGCTCGTGCTTGATCAGCGCAGCGGCCATGTTGCGGAACAGCGCCTTGCGGTGGCTCGATGTGCGGTTGAGCTTGCGCCCGCCATGTCTGTGAATCATGTTAAGTCCTTCGTTCGTTATGGGCCCGTATCAGGTAGCCCGTAGCAGGTGCCATCAGGGCGGCACCGACCCATTGTTCTCTCTCCTTCAAGGGAGAGATACGCAGGCTTGCGGGCTTGCCCGCTAGCCGAAGTTGAGAGGGGATAGTGCATCACCCCTCTCCCAACCCTCTCCCCTGAAGGGAGAGGGCTAGAGAAGACTAACCCAGCAGCTCTTGTTCAAGCTTCTTGGCCATCTCTTCGATGTTTTCAGGCGGCCAGCCGGGGATGTCCATGCCGAGGCGCAGGCCCATCGAGCTCAGGACTTCCTTGATCTCGTTCAGGCTCTTGCGGCCGAAGTTCGGCGTGCGCAGCATCTCGGCTTCGGTCTTCTGGATCAGATCGCCGATGTAGATGATGTTGTCGTTCTTGAGGCAGTTGGCCGAACGTACCGACAGTTCCAGCTCGTCGACCTTCTTGAGCAGGTAACGGTTGAGCTGGTTGGTGTCGCCCTCGTCGCTGGGGGCTGAAGCTGCCATCCCGATCATCGGCGAAGTACCCATCGGCACCGCGTCTTCGAAGTGGACAAACAGCGAGAGCTGGTCCTGGAGGATCCGCGCGGCAAAGGCCACGGCATCTTCCGGAGTGACCGTGCCATCGGTTTCGACGGTCAGGCTCAGCTTGTCATAGTCAAGTTCTTGCCCGATCCGGGCATTGTCGACCTTGTAGCTGACCTGACGGACCGGCGAGTAGAGGCTGTCAACCGGGATCAGCCCGATCGGCGCGTCGATCGGACGGTTGCCAACAGCCGGGACATAGCCCTTGCCGGTGTCGGCGGTCAGTTCCATGTTGAAGGTTGCACCTTCATCGAGGTGGCAGATCACCAGATCCTTGTTCATGACCTCGATATCGCCAGAAACTGCGATGTCGCCCGCTTTCACTTCGGCCGGGCCAGTGGCGCTGAGCTGAAGCCGCTTGGGCCCTTCGCCCTGCATGCGCAGCGCGATCTGCTTCACGTTGAGAACGATGTCGGTAACATCTTCGCGCACGCCCGCAAGCGAGCTGAATTCGTGCAACACGTTCTCGATCTTGATCGAGGTGATCGATGCACCCTGCAGCGACGACAGCAGCACCCGGCGCAGCGCATTGCCGAGCGTGAGGCCGAACCCGCGTTCCAGCGGCTCGGCCACGAAGGTCGCGCGGCGCTTGGCATCGGCACCGGACTTCACCTCAAGGCTGCCCGGCTTCTTCAGTTCCTGCCAGTTCTTGATATTGACGGACATGGACTTCCCCTATGGGTTTGGTTCTGGCGGGAACGGCCGTTGCTCCGATCAGGGAGCCACGGCCGATCCGGAAACTGGCGGAGGAGAACTCCCCCGCCGGAAAACGAAATCAGACGCGGCGGCGCTTTGAAGGCCGAACCCCGTTGTGCGGGATCGGCGTAACGTCGCGGATCGAAGTGATGGTGAAGCCGACTGCTTGCAGTGCACGAAGTGCGCTCTCGCGGCCAGATCCGGGGCCCTTCACTTCGACTTCGAGGGTCCGCACGCCGTGTTCGGCGGCTTTCTTGCCGGCATCGTCCGCAGCCACCTGAGCGGCATATGGGGTCGACTTGCGGCTGCCCTTGAAGCCCATCGTGCCGGCGCTGGACCACGAAATCGCGTTACCCTGAGCGTCGGTGATAG
>CALMBN010000129.1 GCA_937860195.1 uncultured Novosphingobium sp. | reverse complement strand
AGCCCGACGATGACATAGGGGTTCTCAAGGCTGAAATCGACCTTCAGGTCCGGGAAGAACTCTTTCAGGTCGTTGGTGTAGGCGGCGAACAGTACCAGCGCGGCAAGCCCGGCCGATCCGATGGCATAGCCCTTGGTCACAGCCTTGGTGGTGTTGCCCACCGCGTCGAGCGCGTCGGTCTTTTCACGGACCGAATCGTCGAGACCGGCCATTTCGGCGATTCCGCCGGCATTGTCGGTGACGGGACCGTAAGCGTCGAGTGCAACAACCATCCCGGCCAATGCCAGCATCGCGGTGGCGGCATAGGCAATGCCCATCAGACCAGCGAGCTGGTGCGCGATGATGATCCCGGTCACAATGACCAGGGTCGGCAGCGCAGTCGATTCAAGCGAAATCGCCAGACCCTGGATCACGTTGGTGCCGTGGCCGGTTTCCGAAGCCTTGGCGATCGAGCGGACCGGGCGATAATTGGTGCCGGTGTAATACTCGGTGATCCAGATGATCAGTCCGGTGATGACCAGACCCAGCAGCCCGCAATAAAACAGCGTGCGGCCGTTATAGGCCTGCCCGGCAATCGCGGTTTCCATGTCGCCCAGCGCATAGGAAATCGCCCACCAGATCGCGGGGATCGACAGGACGGCAGTGACCAGGAAGCCCTTGTACATCGCGCCCATGATGTTCTTGCCGCCACCAAGGCGGACGAAATAGGTGCCAATGATCGAGGTGATGATGCAGACACCGCCGATCAGCAGCGGCAGGCTCATCAGCGCCATCAGGTTGTCAGCGCCCTTCAGCAGCAGCGCGGTCAGCACCATGGTCGCACCGATGGTGACGACATAGGTTTCGAACAGATCGGCCGCCATCCCGGCGCAGTCGCCAACGTTGTCGCCAACGTTATCGGCGATAACGGCTGGGTTGCGTGGATCGTCTTCGGGGATCCCGGCTTCGACCTTGCCGACCAGATCGGCACCGACATCAGCGGCCTTGGTGAAAATTCCGCCGCCCAAACGTGCAAAGATTGAGATCAGCGATGCGCCGAAAGCCAGCGCGACGAGGCCGTCGACTACGGTGCGGTCATTGCCGCCAACGGTGTGGCCAGCAGGTCCGGTCAGATACCAGAAGAAGCCCGCAATCGCGAGGAGCGCGAGGCCGGCCACCAGCATGCCAGTGATCGCGCCGGCGCGGAATGCCAGGGTCAGCCCTTCTTGCAATCCGACCTGCGCGGCCGCTGCGGTGCGGACATTCGAACGCACCGAAATGTTCATCCCGATGAACCCGGTCGCGCCCGAAAGCACCGCGCCGAGCAGGAAGCCCGCCGCCGAAATCGGACCGAGGAAATAGGCCACCAGCAGTGCCACGACCGCGCCAACCATGGCGATGGTGCGATACTGGCGTCCCAGATAGGCTTGCGCGCCTTCCTGGATGGCCGCAGCGATTTCCTGCATCTTTTCGTTGCCGGCTGAGGCGCTGAGCACCTGCCGGCTGGTGAAGGCACCGTATAAGACGGCGACCAACCCCAAAATGATCGAGATCGTGACGAGATTCACGGGACGCTCCCCCCTTAATTTGATTGTTCATTGCGAAAGCCCCGCAGCATGGCGGGGCGACCGGGGGCGAGCTATAGGGCGGATTCGCGCCAATGCAACGGTTTCTGGCCGGGTTTTGCCATCTTTCAGCCGTGCTCAAAGCCGAGTTTGCCCGTGGGGGCCACGCCATCGAGCAGCAACGGCTCCGGCCCGCGCTCTCGAACGGTGCCGATCCGGTGGACGGGGCAGGGCAAGGCAGCATCGGCTGGGGCAGTGAACAGCAGCTGATAATCCTCGCCCCAGGTCAGCGCCTCGTCGCGGCGCTGTTCGGGAGTGGCGATCGGCACGGCATTGCGGTCGATGGCGATCGTCACACGGGACGCTTCGGCCATCCGGCGGGCATCGAGCAGCAACCCGTCCGACACGTCCATCATCGCGCTGACCAACGGGGCGAGGGCCTGGCCTTCGGTCAGCAAGGCCTGTCCGCGCCGGTAGAAACTGGAATCTCCAGAACTGGTTTTGAGCGCCTCAAATCCGATAAGCGCCGCACCGACCGGGCCGGTGATCCACAGGCCGTGGCCGGGCTTTGCTCCGGCCCGAGAGGGAACCGGGCAATGGGTCGCTGTTCCAATTGCGGTCAGGCCCAGACTGCGCGGGCCGTTGGCGCTGACCGTATCGCCGCCCAGCAAGACAGCTCCAAAGTGCTGCAAGGATGCCTCCAGCCCACGCAGGAAGTCGGCATCGTCCGATCCCAGCTGATAAGCCAGCAGCACGCCGAGGGGCATTGCACCTTTGGCCGCCAGATCGGACATATTGCTGGCCACCAGCTTCCACGCCAGGTCTTCACCGGATTGCCCGGGCAGGAAATGAACCCCTTCGACCATCGTGTCATGGGTCAGGATCAGCGTTTCGGTGCCAAGTTCAAGCACAGCGCAATCGTCATTGAGATCACGCGCGGCAGAGTGCTTGGCGATAGTGCGCAAGGCGGCGATGAAGGATGCCTCGCCGGTCAGCTGCGAACCACCTTTGCCACCGCATCCAGCACGCCGTTGACGAACTTCGCCTCGCGCGCTTCGAAAAAGGCGTGCGCCACGTCGACATATTCGCTGATCACCGAACCGGTCGGCACGTCGGTGCGGGCGATGAGTTCGAACGCCCCGGCGCGCAGGATCTGGAGCATGGTCTTGTCGAGCCGCTCCACCTTCCAGCCCTCAGCCAATTTGGCGGTCAGGTGCCCGTCAATCTCGTCGCGGCGGGCAGCCACACCCTTCACAATATCGTCGAAGAACGCGACCTCCGCATCGGCGTATTGATCACCTTCGATCTCTGCGCCCAGCCGGTGCTGGTGGAACTCGTCGAGCAGCCGCTCGAGCGCGGTGCCTTCCATATCGCGTTGGTAGAGCGCCTGCACGGCAGCAAGCCGCGCGGCGGCGCGCGCTTTTGAACGGGCCTTCATATTCCCAGTCTCACTTCGATTGAACGGGCATGGGCGGTCAGCCCTTCGGCTTCAGCCAGTTCGATCGCGGCTGGACCGATCGCCTTGAGCGCCGCTTCATCGAGCTCAATAAAACTGGTCCGCTTCATGAAATCGAGCACCGAAAGACCTGAAGAAAATCGCGCGCGGCGACCGGTGGGGAGGACGTGGTTGGGCCCGGCAACGTAGTCTCCGACCGCTTCAGGAGTCATCCGGCCGAGGAACACCGATCCGGCGTGGCGGATCTGCTTGAACAGCTTTTCCGGATTATCAGTTGCGATCTGGACGTGTTCGGCGGCCAGCGCATTGGCGAGGGCAGGGGCCTCATCCATGTTCGCGACCTCGATGATCACACCGTGGGTGTTCCAGCTTTCCGCCGCGACCCGTGCGCTGGGCAGCATCGCCAGTTCCACCCCGATCCGGTCGGCCACCATATCGGCGAACAGCGGATCATCGGTGATCAGGATGGATTGCGCGGCCGGATCGTGTTCGGCCTGGCTGAGCAAATCGGCGGCAGTCCAATCGGGATCATTCTGGCCATCTGCAATCAGCAGAATTTCGCTCGGCCCTGCGACCATGTCGATCCCGACCACGCCATAAAGCTGGCGCTTGGCTTCGGCGACCCAGGCGTTGCCGGGGCCGACGACGGTATCGACCGGATCAATCCGCGCCGTGCCATAGGCCAGCGCTGCAATCGCCTGCGCGCCGCCGATCCGCCAGACTTCGTCGACTCCTGCCAGGTGCGCAGCGGCGAGAACCAGCGGGTTCAAAACTCCCTTGGGGCTGGGGGTGACCACCACCAGCCGTTCAACCCCAGCGACCTTCGCCGGGATCGCGTTCATCAGCAGCGAGGACGGATATGCGGCCCGCCCGCCCGGAACGTAAAGACCGGCCGCATCAACCGGTCGCCACACTGCGCCCATTCGCACCCCGAGTTCGTCGGTCTCATCCCGGTTCTTGGGGCGCTGCTTTTCGTGGAACGCGCGAATCCTCTGGGCGGCCAGTTCCAGCGCCGCGCGCAGATCGGGTTTGAGCGCTTCGTATGCTTCGTGACAGTCCTCAAGCGATACCCGCCAATCGTCGTCAGTGACCAGCCGGTGGCCATCGAACCGGGCAGTCGCATCAACCAGCGCCGCCTCGCCGCGGTTCCTGACGTCGCCGATGATCACCGAGACATCGCGCGCGACATCGTCACTGCTTTCGCGCCGGTCGGAAACCAGCCGCTTGAAGGCCGCAGCAAAGCTGGCATCTCGGGTGTTAAGGCGCAGCATCAGGCGGCTTTCACTTCGTTGGCCAGCGCCCGGAACCGCTCAACCAGCGCAGCGACCCGCTCGTCGGTCTTCAGCGCAGCACGATTGACGATCAACCGGGCCGAGACTTGCAGGATCACACGTGTTTCGACGAGGCCGTTGTCCTTGAGCGTGCGGCCGCTCGAAACGAGATCGACGATCCGGCTGGCCAGACCAAGCCCGGGGGCCAGTTCCATCGCGCCGTTGAGCTTGACCACCTCGGCCTGCACGCCTTGCTGTTCAAAGTGACGGCGGGTGAGGTTGGGATACTTGCTGGCGACGCGCAGGTGGCTGGCGTGGCCGGCAGCAGCGGCTTGTCCGGCAGGCTCGGCCACCGACAGGCGGCAGTGCCCGATGCCCAGATCAACCGGCGCGTAGAGATCAGAGTAGGCGAATTCCTCGACCACGTCGGAGCCGACGATCCCGGCCTGCGCCGCGCCGTGCGCCACGAATGTCGCGACATCGAAGGCGCGGACGCGGATCAGCCGCAGGTCGTCGCGACTGGTGGCGAAGGAGAGCGCGCGCGAGGACTTGTCGTGGAACGCCGCCTCGGGCACCACCCCGGCACGCGCCAGCAACGGCAGCGCCTCCTCGAGGATGCGGCCTTTCGGCACGGCGAAGATGAGTGGGGCGAGCATGGCGCGGCCCTTACGGGGCGGGCAGGCAAAGGGCAACCGGGCCAGACATCAGGGATCAGGGGGAATGCGATGACGCAGACGCTGTACGAGACCGGCGGCGACGCAGTGCGTGAGGCGTTCCGCAACCAGGTCAAGTATTGCCGTGCCAATGACGCGCCGGTGACTGCGCGCGTGGTCGAGGCGCTGCTGAGTGCGCTGGACGGAGCCGGTCACGACCCGTTTCTCGATCGCATCCGGGGCTGGCAGGGCGCGCCCCTGGCCGATGCGCTGCCGCTTCGCGCCGCCGGAGGAATGCACGCGCTGCATCTGGACGAGTCGGAACCGGCCCTGAGCGCGATCTATCGCGGTGAACCGGCGGACGACACGACGGTTGTGGCGGATGTCCTCGCCCGCCGCGCCGCAGACTTGCTCCCCTGGCTCGCCGGACCGCCGCAGACCAACGAGGCGGGTCGCTCATCCAATTTCATCGTGGCGATGCTGTGGCTGGCCGGACAAAGCCTGCCCGCGCGCTTCGAATGCCTTGAAATCGGTTCGAGCGCTGGGATCAACCTGATGCTCGAGCGCTACCGCTACGAGCTTGGCGGGATCGGGGTGGGGCCGACTGACGCTGTCATGGCGTTCTCGCCCGAGTGGCGCGGCCTCCCGC
>CALMBN010000128.1 GCA_937860195.1 uncultured Novosphingobium sp. | reverse complement strand
CGGGCCGGTCGACCCCATGCAGCTGCCCAGCACATTGGCGCAAATCACATGATAGCGATCGGTATCGATGGTCAGCCCCGGCCCGACCGACACCGAAATCTTCAAGCGCGGGGCGAGCGAGGCCGACATCGCCGGGATGCGCAAAATGTTGGCAGGCGTGGTCCCGATCGGCCGGATGGGCACCAGCGAGGAAATCGCCGCAGCCGTGCTGTTTCTCGCCAGTGCAGAGGCCAGCTTTATCAACGGGGTGGACCTTTATGTCGATGGCGGGTGCATCGAATTGGGGGGCTGAACCCAGCTACTTCGCCTTCGCGGGTTCTTCCCATTGTTCGATCACCCAGTCCTCAGCCTCGGCCGATTCGATCCAGGCCTGCATCCATTCGTGAGTCCAGACCGCTTCCATGTAAGCGACCGCAAAGCCCGGCACGCCGATGCCATAGGTGATGAACCGGCTGACGACGGGAGCATAGATGATATCCGCCGCGCAGAATGTGCCGAACAGGAACGGTCCGCCTTTGCCGAACCGGGCCCGGGCCTCGGCCCAAAGGGTCAGGATCCGGACAATGTCGGCGCGGGCGAGATCGGTGATTTGCCAATCCTCGACCCGGCGCCGGACATTCATCGGGCATTCGCTGCGCAGCGCCGGGTAACTCGAGTGCATTTCGGCGACCATCGAGCGGGCGAAGGCGCGGGCATCGTCGGGCTTGGGCCAGAACCGTTCGCGCCCGACCTTGTCGGCCAGATAGTCAATGATTGCCAGACTATCCCATGCGACAGCATCGCCGTCCCACAGCACAGGAACCTTGCCAGAACTCGGCTCGATCCCCTCGGTCTGCTTTTTACGGGAATCCCAGTCCTCGCCATAAAGCGGGACGGTGATTTCTTCAAAATGCAGCCCCGATTGCTTGGCCGCCAGCCAGCCGCGCAGCGACCAGCTTGAATAGTTCTTGTTGCCGATGATGAGCTTCATGCTGTAGCGGCTAATCATTCAGCTTTGTCATGTCGAGTCTGAACAGCCATGAGCCTGCGCCCCTTTCACCTCGCATTCCCGGTCCAGGACCTTGAGGAGGCTCGCGCCTTTTGGGGCGGCACGATCGGCTGCCCGGAAGGACGCTCGTCGAGTGAGTGGATCGACTTTGATTTCTATGGCCATCAGATCGTGGCGCATTGCACCGGGCAAAGTGCCGGCGATGCCGGAAACAACCATGTTGACGGCCACGGCGTGCCGGTCCCGCACTTCGGGATCGTGCTGGCAATGGACCAATGGGAGGCTCTGGCAGATCGCCTCAAGGCAGCGGGAACCAGGTTCGAAATTGAGCCCCACATCCGCTTCAAAGGTCTGGCCGGCGAGCAGGCTACGATGTTCTTCCGCGATCCATCGGGCAATGCCATTGAAATGAAGGCCTTTGCCGACCTCGGACAGTTGTTCGCGCGCTAGTCTGACGCATTGCTGCATGATCGGTGCCGCTCCGCTGTCTGCATAACGTCATGCGGCATACGCGAAAACAGCATCTTGCGGTAACATGCCATCCTTATCCGCTGCCCCTGCCACCAACACATTCAGGGGTTTTTCATGCGTCGATTCGCCATAGTCCTACTCGCCTCCACTGCCTTTTTGCCGCAGGTGGCCTTTGCTGCCACTGCCGATGACGTTGCCGAAGCCGACGCGCCCGATGCTGCCGAAGAGGCCGGGGAGATCGTGGTCTTCGGCCAGGGCGAAACCAGGCAGGTTCAGCAGGTCGGCGCGCGCGATATTGCGGCTTTGCTGCCCGGCACCAGCCCGATCCGGGCGATCGAAAAGCTGCCCAGTGTCAATGTCCAGTCGGCGGATGCGTTCGGCAACTACGAATGGTCAACCCGGGTCACGATCCGCAGTTTCAGCCAGAACCAGCTGGGCTTCAATTTCGATGGAATCCCGCTTGGTGACATGAGCTATGGCAACCACAACGGTTTGCATATCAGCCGTGTCGTCAGCCCGGAAAACATCGGCTCTGTGCGGGTGACACAAGGTTCCGGGTCGCTTGGCACCCAATCGACCAACAATCTGGGCGGCACGGTCGAAAGCTTCTCGATGGATCCGCTTGATCGCACTGGCGGCCAGTTCAATGCCACCTATGGCAGCCACAGTACGATGCGCGGGTTCGTCCGGCTGAATGCGGGCACGGCCAACGGCGCGCGCGCGTTCGTTTCCTATGGCTATGCATCGACCGAAAAGTACAAGGGCACGGGCACGCAGGATCAGCATATGGTCAACGCCAAGGCGGTTGTGCCTTTGGGCGAAGCGCGCGTCGAAGCCTGGCTGAGCTATTCTGACCGGCGTGAGCAGGACTATCAGGACATGTCGCTCAGCATGCTGAACCTGCTGGGCTACGATTGGGATAACACTTTCCCCGACTATGCCAGCGCGATCCTTTATGCCGATATCGGGAACAATCGCGGCGAAACCGGCGCGCCGGTTTCAAACGCCGGGGCCGGGACGGTCTATCCGGGCAATGTAGCCACGGTCGATGATGCCTATTTCGATGCCTCGGGCCTGCGCAAGGATCTGGTTGCCGCGATCGGGATCGTCAGCCCACTGGGCAACGGGTTCGATATTTCGGTGCGCGGTTACTATCACAAGAACAGCGGCATGGGCCTGTGGGCCACGCCATATGTTCCCAGCCCGACCGGTGTGCCGATCTCGATCCGCACGACCGAATACGATATCGGGCGGGCCGGGCTGTTCGGCAAACTGACCTGGAAATCTGACGGTAACACGCTGACCGTGGGCGGCTGGTACGAAGCCAACAGCTTCAATCAGGCCCGGCGCTTTTATGCCTTCGCCAGCCGATTGGCTCCGGGCCGCTCGTTCCGCGACTATCCGGTCAATCCGTTCTTCACCCAATGGGAGTTCAATTTCGACACTCAGACGCTTCAGTATTTCGTCGAAGACCGGCTGGATTTCGGATCGCTCAAGGTCAATTTCGGATGGAAGGGCTTTCGCGTCACCAACGAAGCGACTGCCGTGGTCGCCGCCAGCTTTCCCCAGGGCAAGATCGACGCGACTGACTGGTTCCAGCCACATGTCGGTGTTAATTTCACTGTGACTGACAATGCCGAGGTTTTCGCCGGCTTTACGCAATCGACCCGGTCCTTTGCCTCAGCCACGACCACCGGCCCGTTCTCAACCAACCAGACCGGATTCAACGCGATTGTCGGCACCCTCAAGCCTGAGACCTCGGATACCTATGAGCTGGGCGCACGTTACAACAGCCCGATGTTCAACGGTGTTGTCGGGGTCTATCTGGTCAACTTCAACAACCGCCTGCTTTCAGCCGCCAGCGGCCCGAGCATTCTTGGCAGCCCCTCGGTGCTGCAAAACGTCGGCTCGGTCCGCTCGGTCGGGTTCGAGGCGGTCGGCGATCTCAAGCTAGGCCGCGGCTTCGGCTTGTTTGCTTCATACAGCTACACCGACGCGACTTATCGAAATGACGTTCTCAACCTGTCCGGGGTGCTGCTTGCCGCGATCAAGGGAAAGACCGTCATCGATACGCCCAGGCACATGCTGCGCGGGGAATTGACTTATGATCGCGGGTCGGTGTTCGGTCGGATCGGGGTCAACTATATGGCGAAGCGCTTTTTTACCTATACCAACGATCAGTCGGTACCGGGGCGCACGATTATCGATGCTTCGATCGGCTACCGGCTCACTGACAACATCGAAGTGCAGCTGAACGCAACCAACCTGCTGGACACCCGGTACATCGGCACGATCAATTCCGGCGGCACCGGCAATAGCGGGGATCGGCAAACCCTGCTGGTCGGCGCGCCGCAGCAGTTCTTCCTGACGCTCAAGGTCGGGTTCTGATCTTCGGTTTGGGGGTCCCTATCAGAGGAGTGGTGGCCGGTTTTGGCGACCACTCCTTTGCATTGGCGCCAAAGCCGATAGCCTGCGATGAGTGAAGCCGACAAGGAGCGCGCCATGACCACCAATTTCACCATCACCCGCCGCACGACATTGGCCGGAATTTCGGCTGCGGCTGCGGCTGCCGTTCTGCCGCGTGCGGCCTCAGCGACCAGCTCGCTGTTTCAGCACGGGGTGGCGAGCGGCGATCCCGATGCGACTTCGGTTGTGCTGTGGACCAGGGTCAACGCTGCTGCGCCGCTGGCGGTGGAGTGGGAGCTGGCAGCCGATTCCAAATTCGCCCGGATCGTTCAGCGGGGCGTGGTGCAAACCGGGCCGGACCGCGATTTTACGGTCAAGGCCCTGGCCGAAGGGCTGACCCCGGGCGGACGCTATTACTACCGGTTCAGGGCAATGGGCGCGCTTTCCCCTGTCGGGCGGACCCGGACGCTGCCGGTCGGAAAGCTGGAGCAGCTGGGGATCGCGCTCGCCTCCTGCTCGAACTTCGCTTTCGGGTTTTTCAACGCCTACGATGCCATCGCGCGCGATCCGGCAATCGATTTCGTGCTGCATACGGGCGACTACATTTACGAATATGGCGCCGATAGCTGGGGTGGTGATGTGGCCAAGCGGATTGGCCGGGTTCATCAGCCGGCGAACGAGATCGTCTCGCTGTACGATTACCGCACCCGCCACGCCCAGTACAAGACCGACGCTGGCTCGCAGGCGATGCTGGCCGCAAAGCCGCTGCTGGCTTGCTGGGACGATCACGAAAGCGCCAACAATCCGTGGGTGGGTGGGGCGCAGAACCATCAGCCGGACAAGGAAGGCGATTGGGCCGCGCGCCGCGAAGCCTCGATCCGGGCCTATTTTGAATGGATGCCGGTGCGCGAGCCCGGTGCCGGGCGCAGCCGGATGCAGTTCTGGCGGACCTATGTGTTTGGCGATCTGGCAACGCTCTCGACGCTCGAAACCCGTCACTCCGGCCGCGCCGAGCAGATCGACTATATGCCCTTCAGCAAGACCATCGCCAGCCATGCCGATGCCCTGGCGATGGAGCGCGATCTGATCGGTGCCCCGGGCCGGATGATGCTCGCGCCGGAACTGGAAGCCGATCTTGGTGCAGCGTGGACCCGGTCAAAGGAGCTGGGCCAGCCCTGGCGTTTGATTGGCAATCCAATGCCGATTGCCCGGACCCGGGTGCCCGATGTGGTTTCACTGGGCTTGATCCCCGATCCAGCTGGGCAGGACAAACCCTCGTTCGCCGCCCAGGCGCTGGCCTGGAAAGGCAAATGGAACCTGCCGCTCTCACCCGACACCTGGGACGGGTATGAATGGGCCCGCGAACGGCTCTATGCGCAGGCCCGCGCGGCGGGAGCGGATGATCTGGTGTTTCTGACCGGGGATAGCCATTCGTTCTGGGCGAACCGGCTGGCCGATGCGGCAGGCCGCTCTGCCGGGATCGAACTGGGAACCGCTGGTATCAGTTCGCCGGGCGACTTCATCGAAAGCGGGTTTGATCCGGTGACAGCGGGCAAGCTGGATGCGGCTTTTGCCGAGCACAATCCCGAAGTGGTCTGGACTGACAATCTGCACCAGGGTTATGTCAGGCTGGTGTTGGGCCGGACGGGCGCAATAGCCAGCTTCGTGGCGGTCAATACCGTGCTTTCAACGCGCTATCGCAGCCAGGTGATCCGGCGCTTCGGGATCACCCGGGGTGCGGGCGGTCTTGAGCTGAACGGCTGATCTGCGTCCGGCACTGCGGCAACCGGTTCGGCAGGCCTCTGGACGGCGAAATGCTCACGCGATAGGGTTGACCGAACGAGCGGGGAGCAATGAGCATGACTGACGGAGCACCGGAGCCGAAGATCGACGTAACGCAAGCCTGGCAGGCGAGCCAGAACCAGAAGGGCAAGGCCAAAAGCCTGCGGATATACGCCGCGCTGGCGTGGGTCGTGGCGATCGGGACTGAGATTGCCGGGATTGTCCTGCTCAAGAAGGGCATGTTCCAGCAGGGCAATCTGGCGCTGCTGATCGGGTTGCTGGTCGGGATCGCGGTTTTCGCGATTGCCGGGAGCCTGATGTGGAAAGCCGCCAACAAGCACGATCCGGCCAGCCGCGCCGACGGATTCCGGTTTTTCGTCCAGAACCAGCTGGGCGCGATCATCACCGTGATCGCATTCCTGCCATTGCTCGCACTGATCTTCCTCGACAAGGACATGGACCCCAAGAACAAGAAGATCGCCGGTTTTGTCGGGGTCGGGTTGGCCATGCTGGCGACCGTGGTCGGGATCGATTTCAAGCCGCCCTCGGTTGAGCAGTATTCCGAAGACATGAATGCCTGCGCGACGCAGATCAAGGCCAAGCAGCCGACCACGGCCTGCTCGCCCGAGGTCGCCGAACAGGCCCAGGCGATTGCCGACGATTCGCAGGCGGTTGCCGAAGCAACCAAAAGCGATGCCAACCCCGGCGGGCTTGATGTGGTCTACTGGATCGCGCCCGAAAACGGCGCGAAGAAGTCTGAAGTCCCGCATGTCTTCCACCTCTGCGCCGGGGTCAGCACGCTGCGCGAAAAGACCGTCAACAGCGGCTCGGTGACCGAAGCCTATGCCCAGAATGCTACCCGGATCACCAAGCAGATCGAGATGGAACAGAAGCAGTGCGGGTTTGGGGCGGTGGCAGCGGTGAAGTGATGCGCTAGATCGAAGCGTCTTCCAGCACCGCGGCGCGCAGTTCGGCGATGCCCATGCCCTTTTCCGAAGAGGTGACGTGGACCAGCGGATAGGCAGCGGAATGCTTGCGGGCTTCGACCTGGGTCGCGGCCAGCACGGCTTCCAGTTCACTGGCCTTGATCTTGTCGGCCTTGGTCAGGACCAGGCGGTAGCCGACGGCTGATTCGTCGAGCATTTTGAGCATCTCGCGGTCAACGTCTTTCACCCCGTGGCGGCTGTCGATCAGCACCAGCGTGCGCTTCAGCACCACCCGCCCGCGCAGGAAATCGCGGATCAGCATCCGCCACGCCTGAACAACCTTGAGCGGGGCTTTGGCATAGCCATAGCCCGGCATATCGACCAGCCGCAGGCGGGTCGGCTCGCCGACTTCGAAAAAGTTCAGCTCCTGCGTCCGGCCCGGGGTCACCGATGTGCGGGCAATCGACTTGCGGCCCGTCAGCGCATTAAGCAGCGAGCTTTTGCCAACGTTGGAACGCCCGGCAAAAGCGATCTCGGGCACCTCGGCATCGGGCAGGAACTGGAGCGAGGGAGCGCTCTTCAGGAATTCCACCCGTCCGGCGAACAGCTTGCGGGCTGCTTCGGTGAAGTCGTCCTCAGCCATGGCTTACTTGTCGCGCGCCTTGGCCCGCTGGTGATCGACCACGTCCTTGTCGGCCTGAACCTTCAATTGCGGATGCCGCGAATAGAGGTAGGCCTGCTGGGCGATGGTCAGCACGTTCGAGGTGATCCAGTATAGCAGCAGCCCGGCCGCGAACGGCGCCATGATGAACATCATCATCCACGGCATGATCGCAAAGACCTGTTGCTGCACCGGGTCCATTTGCGCCGGGTTGAGCTTGAACTGCAGGAACATGGTGATCCCCAGCAGCAGCGCCAGTACGCCAATGGCGAGGAAGCTGGGCGGGGTGAAGGGCAACAGCCCGAACAGGTTTAGGAAGTGCAGCGGATCAGGTGCGGACAGATCCTTGATCCACAGCGCGAACGGCTGATGCCGCATTTCAACCGCCAGGATCAGCACCTTATAGAGCGCAAAGAACACCGGGATCTGCAGGAAGATCGGCAGGCAGCCCGCCAGCGGGTTGACCCCCTCGGCCTTGTAGAGCGCCATCACTTCCTGCTGCTGCTTTTGCTTGTCATCCTTGTAGCGGT
>CALMBN010000127.1 GCA_937860195.1 uncultured Novosphingobium sp. | reverse complement strand
AGTGTTGGCGGCTCGGGTGGCGACGGAAACACGGGCGGCGATGTCGTCGTCGCAACCGGTCACGGCTTCGGCACCAAGCCCCGACCTTATGTGCTAATCCAGTCCGATGGATATGCAGCGCTCACTACCGCCATATTGCTCCCCACCACAAGCGAGCTGGCAGATCCGCCTTCCTTGCTCCGTGTGCGGATCGCGCCGACAAAAGCGAACGGACTCAGGGAAATTTCCGATGTGATGACCGATATTCCGGTGACCGTGCGGGCCGACAAGATCCATCAGCATATTGGACGTGTCTCTCAAAACGATCTTGGACGCATTGAGGATGCGTTGAGGCTTGTGATGGGGTTGAGAGAGTGAAGCGCAGCCGGTAGGATTCTGCTCGATGAAGATTTCGCAGGAGGTGCGGGAGTTTGGGCGGTTGCAGAACCAGGGCGCCGATACGTTCGTGGCGGCGGAGGAAGCCGAGGCCGGCATGGCGGAAATGAGCAAGGTCTATGACGAGACCGGGCGGGAGTTGTACATGGGGGCTGGCGACCGGGAGCACGATTGAGGGTGCAATGAAGCCGACTGTAGGCGTTAGATTAACGCCTAGTAGACCGTGAGGTTTGGCATCTCCAGATTCAGCAAGTTCGAGCAAGTGAATTCGGCCCGAACTCGCTGCCGCGGATGATGCTCACAGCCAAAGGCAAATTCGACAACGCAAGTTCCTTGTGGCCCAAGGCTAGCAGCAGACCAATATCGAGAAATCCTTTCATCCAAATTATGTAAATATTCTAACTGTGAAATAAATAGAGACTGCCCTGGGTGAATAACAATATCAGAACCCCCAGAAAATAAAATCTCACTGCCCGGCTCGGTTGTGAGTTTTTTGAAAAGGTTTCCTCCATTGCCATCAAGCCCAAATTCAGCAACTCTAGGCGCACTTTGATCATTTTTGATTGAAATATATGGAAATTTAGCCGTAACGCCAGAAATATTTTTAAGTCCGAACAAGATGTTTGTCTTGGAGTTTCCGCCAAGTGATCCACCATTTCTATAACTTATCATCAATTCAAGGTTTGGATAATCCTCAAGTCGGAACATTTCATAGATTTCATATCGTTCCATTTGCTGAAACCGGTCCGCAACTCGACGGTAGAAGCGATGGTGGCCTGGTGCAGTGCTCATGTGCGGCCTAGCCTCTCCCTTCGGAATGCTAATGACGATCACACCAGATTCTAAAGACTCGACCTTTAGCGAGAGCACCTGAATACCGTTGATCGGAGGGCTTACGCACTCGGAAAGATATGCTCTGTATCGGTCAGCCACGGCGTCGACATTGTCGATAGCGCAGACCGCGCTAGCCCGATCGAGGCCCTGAAAATCTTGGGTGTCGACCCCAACAATCAGAATGCCACCTTCCGCATTTGCGAAGCCAGAGGTCGCCTCTCCGAGCGCCTTTTTGTCCTCACGAGTTAAATCGCTTCTGCTGGGATCGGTCTTACGTTTGAAGTCGATTTTATGACTTTCCTCAGTCCGATTCTCGACAAGCTCGATTACAGCGGAAATGCCAGCGGCGGAGAAGTGCTCAAGGTCCATTGGTGATCTATAGCACTTGACGTTTACTTCTAGCTACTGAGGCCCGGAAAGGGTTCACGGAAATTCGAGGAATTCGTTAGCTGATGCAACCTCACCCCCAAACCATTCCTTCACCATTCGCTCCCTAACCTCGCCGCATCATGGCGAACCGCAGGTCCAGCAACACCGCGCCGTATCGGGGCGGCCCACCCCATCGGCGTGGCGCGGCGGCCACGGGTGGCGCTTCGGTTGGGGGTTGGCTGATTTCGGTGGCGCTGGGCGGGCTGGTGATTGGCAGCGGCAGTGTGGCGGCTACGCCTGAGGGACGTGCGGCTTTGGTGGCCGGGGTCAAGCCGATTGCCGTGCCGCTGGGGATCATGCGGGCCCGTGCGCCAGAGGCGGGGGACCATTGGCGCGGCTGCAACGATGCCCGCGCCGCCGGAACCGCGCCAATCTATCGCGGCGAGCCGGGCTTTCGCGCCAAGATGGACGGCGATGGCGATGGGATCGCTTGCGAGCCTTATCGGTAGCGCATTCGGGCGGGCAGGGGCATGCGCTTTGTGCCGGATCTTATAGGGCCAGGAGTAGAAAAGAGATTTCTCACGCCAAGACGCCAAGGTGTTTCGATTGGGATGAAGACCTTTTGACTTTCAGGCGTTTCATCTGGACGCCCCGTTAGAGTGACGGGTGCCTGCACCGCATTGCAGAACCTCTTGGCATCTTGGCGCCATTGCGTGAGTCCCGCCATTGTTCTTTCCTGCCGGAAGTGGAGAGTCCCTAGCCCGCAGCTGCGATTCCTCCAACCGTTCCGCCGCACGCTCGCCCTCACCGTGATCCGCAGCCTCATTTCCGCGCCGTCAGCGGCAGCGCAATGAACAAGGCAAAGCGCTTCATCATCAATCTCCTCGAAGTTGGCCGGAACATGCTAGCCCGCCGTCAGTCCTGCGTCGAGCGGGCCAATACCAGTCCGGCGCAGACCAATGCCATGCCGACAAAATCGAGCGGTTTGAGCAGCTCGCCGAACACCGCCCAGCCGAGCACCACCGACACCGCCGGTTGAGTCAACAACGCCAGCCCCACGATGAACGCGGAAAAGTGCCGCAGAGCGTAAACCAGCAGGCCTTGCCCGATCACCTGACTGGTCAGGGCCAGCGCGACAATCGGGCCCCACTGGGTCGGCCAGATCGGCTCGGCCAGCAGCAGCGCTCCGCCCAGCAGAACCGGCAGCCCCGCCACGCTGGCGAAAACCAGAACGGTCCACCCCCCCAGATCGGCCCGGGCACGCTGCGCGAGCAGGATGTAAAAGGTATAAAGGAACCCGGCGAGCAGGCACAGCAGATCACCGATCAGGGTTTCATGACCCAGTTCCAGACTGCGGCCGAGCAGAATCGCCGAGCCGGTGATCGCGGCGGCAAAAGCCAGCCACTCCATCCCCCGGGGCATTCGGCGCAGCGCGATCAGCCCGAATGCAACGAGCAGGATCGAGCCCGAATTGCCGAACAAGGTGGCATTGCCGAGCCGGGTCAGCCCGATACCCAGATGCCAGCTTGCCAGGTCGGCAGCAAAGAACAATCCGGCTGCCAGGATCGCCAGCACTGCCGCCCGCGAATGGCCGGTCAATCGCTGGCCGTTCATCCGCGCCAGCACAACGAACACCGGGATCGCCAGCAGCAGCCGCCAGAACCCGGCCGAAACTGGCCCCGTATCCGCCATGCGCACCCACAACGGGCCGAGCGCGAGCGCTGCATTGCCGCCGAGCAGGGCGGCTAAATGCCAGCCGCTCCGATGCGTCTCTGCGGTTGCGTTCTCCATGCCCTTGCCTTAGCCAGACTGCATCAATTGCAAAATGAAATCGATGGAGAGACCGTTGCACGAAGCCTTGTTCCAACCGATTCAGCTTGGCGCGATCGAAGCCAGGAACCGTATCCTGATGGCTCCGCTGACGCGCGGTCGCGCCGATGCCGGGATGATCCCGGGCGCAATGATCGCCGAATACTATCGCCAGCGCGCCGGGGCTGGGCTCATCATCAGCGAAGCGACCGGGATCACCGTCGAAGGGTCCGGCTGGCCCGCAGCACCCGGTGCCTGGTCTGACGCGCAGACCCAAGGCTGGAAACTGAGCACCGAGGCAGTCCACCGCGAAGGCGGCAAGATCATCATGCAGCTGTGGCATATGGGCCGTCTGGTCCACCCCGATTTCCTCGGCGGTGAAGCACCGGTTTCCGCAAGTGCGACCACCGCGCCAGACCACGCCCACACCCCCACGGGCCGCAAGCCGCACGAGCAGGCGCGCGAGGCCAGCAAGGCCGACATTGCCCGGATCGTCGGTGACTATGCCCACGCCGCCGGCATCGCCAAGGCAGCGGGCTTTGATGGGGTCCAGCTCCACGGTGCGAACGGCTATCTGGTCGATCAGTTCCTGCGCTCATCCAGCAACCTGCGCACCGACGAATACGGCGGATCGCCTGAAAACCGCACCCACTTCATGCGTGAAGTACTCGAAGGATTGGTCGGCGTGTGGGGCGCGGACCGCGTTTCGATCCGGCTTTCGCCCAACGGCGAAACCCAGGGCTGCGACGACACTGATCCGGCGAGCATCTTCGGTGCGGCTGCGCGGGTCTGCGAAGAGCTGAAGATCGGCTTCGTCGAACTTCGCCAGCCGGGACCGGAAGGCACATTCGGGCGGACCGACATTCCGCAGCAGGACAGCCTGATTCGCAGTCTTTACAAGGGTCCCTTGGTGCTCAATTCGGACTACACTGCTGCTGAAGCCGCAGCCGATGTCGTCAGCGGGCGTTGCGATGCGATCAGCTTTGGCCGGCCCTACATCTCGAACCCGGACCTTGCGGACCGAATACGGCTGGGTGCGGACTGGGCACCAAATGTCAATGTGCCAAAGACCTGGTACCTTCCCGGACCGGAAGGATACATCGACTATCCGGCGCTCGAGCCGGTCCGATAGGTCTGGAAAGGTTACAGGTATGGCGATGCGGTCTTGGCTGTTCGTTCCAGGCGATAGCGAAAAGAAGCTGTCCAAAGCAGCTGCGACCGGGGCCGATGTTGTCATCCTCGATCTGGAGGATTCGGTCGCCGAATCCGGCAAACAACGCGCCCGCGAACTGACCCGGGGTTGGCTGGACGTTTACCGCGAGCACCTTACCGGCGGCAAGAAGCTGGGGCGCTGGGTGCGGATCAACGCGCTCGACAGCCCGTTCTGGCGCGAAGATCTGCTGGCCGTACTGCCGGGTGCGCCTGACGGGATCATGCTGCCCAAAAGTGCGGGTCCGGATTCGGTCACGCAGCTGGCAGCAGAACTTTACGAACTGGAAGGCCGCAATGGTATTCCAAGCGGATCGACCAGGATTTTGCCGCTGGTCAGCGAAACCGCCCAAGCAGCGATCACGATTCCGGCTTATATCACTGCCCCGCTGCCGCGTCTGGCCGGGCTGACCTGGGGCGCGGAAGACCTCTCTGCCGCGATCGGGGCAAGTCGCAAGCGGGGCCCACAAGGCGAATGGACCGATGCGTTTCGATTCGTCAGGGTCCAGACCTTGCTAACGGCACACGCCAAGGGTGTCATGGCGATCGACACGCTCCACGCCGACTTTGCGGATGAGACGGGCCTGAAAAATGCAGCGGAGGCGGCCCGTTCGGACGGCTTTGCCGGAATGCTGGCGATCCATCCGGCGCAGGTGCCGATTATCAACGCGGCCTTCACGCCCAGCGAAGAAGAGCTGTCCAAGGCCCGCGCCATTGTTGCAGCGTTTGAGGATAACCCAGATGCCGGGGCGCTTCAGATCGAACAGCGGATGATTGACCGTCCGCACCTGAAGCTGGCGCAGCGATTGCTGGGGATCGCTCAGTAGCGCATTATTCGGCTGCTGCTTGGGCCGCCTCCGCAGGCTCTTCGGCCCGAGTTGCGGCGACGGGGGCTGCTGTATCTGCCTTGGCCTTGGCAGAGTCGACGGCAGTTTTCTTGTCCCCACCTTCAACTTTGGGCGCTAGCGGGGCCTGCGATTTGACCTGATCAAGCGGAATCATCGCGTCACTGACCGAGCCGGGCAGGACTTCTCCCTGGGCGGTTGCACTGGATGCGTTCTGGGCATCGCCGTTGCAGGCCGACAGGGTCAGGACCAGCAGGGCAGAAAACGGCACTTTCATCACAGGGTCTCCGCCGGGCAGGCCGGTTTGAGTGCGCCAAGGAAATCGCCGGCGCGGTTCAGCAATGCCTCATCCCATGCCGCAAAATCAACCGAATGTCCCAGCCGCTCCAGACTGGTCACGCCGAATTCCTGAATTCCGCACGGCACGATCCCGCCGAAATGCGACAGGTCCGGTGCGATATTGACCGAAAACCCATGCATCGTCACCCAGCGCCGGACCCGCACCCCGATCGCCCCGATCTTGGACTCGCGCCCGTCGATGTCAGCGGTCCAGATCCCGATTCGTCCGGGCGCGCGCCAGGCTTCCACACCGAAATCGCCGAGCGTGGCGATCACCCAGCCTTCGAGCGCGTGGACAAATCCGCGCACATCGCGCGCGCGGGTTTTCAGATCGAGCAGGACATAGCCGATCCGCTGGCCCGGCCCGTGATAGGTGTACCGTCCGCCGCGTCCGGCCTCGACCACCTCAAACCGTGGATCGAGCAGTTCGCTTGGCCCAGCGCTGGTTCCAGCGGTGTAGACCGGGGGATGTTCCAGCAGCCAGAGCAGTTCCTGCGCGCTGCGCTCGGCAATCGCGGCATTGCGCAAAGTCATCCACTCCAGCGCCTGCCGATAGGGCACTGGCGCATCATCGCGGCGCAATTCGATCGCGGAAGGCAGATGCTGATCCATCGCGAGTTGCGTGGCGGCAATTGCTGTGGTTATCAAGAGGGCATGAACAGCCCCGCCTCTGCCACCCCGCCCCGTTTTGACAGCAACCGCGCCTGGCAGGATGCCAGCGCCGCTGTTGCAGCCAACCGCGATGTCCTCGCCGCGCTGGCGGGGGTCTTTGTGGTCCTGCCCACTTTCGCGCTAACCGTGTTGGTGCCGATGCCCGAGCCGCAGGCCGGGGCCGACCTGGATGCGATCCTGAAGGGCACCCAGGCCTATTTCGCTGAGTTCTGGCCGTGGTATTTGCTGGCCGGACTGATCAATATCGTTGGTACAATGGCGTTGCTTGCGCTGTTCGGCCAGACCAGCCGCCCTACCGTGGGTGAGGCAATTCGCACTGGCCTCGCAGCTGCTCCTTCCGGAATCGGGGTGCAGGTGCTGCAAGGGTTCCTGCTATTCGGGGTGGTGCTGGCACCGGCGACGATCCTGGGGCTGAGCGGATCGCCGGGACTGGTCGCGCTCGGCGCGCTGACCGGTATCGGGATCGCGGCGTGGCTGTGGGCCCGAACTTCACTCGCTTCCCCGGCGATCATTGTCCAGGGGGTCCGCAATCCGATCACCGCGCTGCAACGCTCGTTCGCTTTGACCAAGGGCAATGCGGGGCGATTGTTGCTGTTCTTCTTTTTGCTGGTGCTGGCTTTCGTGATTGTCACCCAGCTGTCTGCCGTTGTTGTCGGCCTGATCGCCCAGGCATTGGCTGGGGCCGACGCGTCAACGTTGATCTCGGCGCTGGTCGCCAGCGTTCTGCAAGGGACGATGTCGGTCTATCTGGCGGGAGCTGTCACGATGAGCCACCGGCAGTTGATTGGCACGGGACGCCCTGATGTGCCCGGTGTTTTCGGGTAAATCCTAGTCTTTCCAGCCCCAGTAAAGTTTGCACGGCAACACGTTGAGCGGCTCATAGCCTTCGTCAATGTGGCCAAAGTGCCGCGCCATGAAATCGCGGGCGGCAGCGGTGAACTGATAGACCAGAAACGCCCCGTCGGGCCGCAGCACGCGGTGCGTTGCGGCCGCGATCACCTGGCCGACCCCATCCGGGAGCGTTGAAAACGGCAATCCCGACAGGACATAGTCAGCATGAGCAAAGCCGTGGGCGCGCACAATGTCCTCAACATTGGCGGCCGAGCTGAGCACCGGCACAAACCGCGAATCGCTGATCGTGGCCTTCAGGTAGTCAATAAACAACGGGTTGGTATCGATCACCAGCAGAGTGCCATCACGCGGCAATCGTTCCAGCACTGGTCGGCAGAAGGTGCCAACTCCGGGCCCATATTCGACGAACAGCTTGCACTCGTTCCAATTGACCGGAGCAAGCATCTTGCGAATTGTAAAGCGCGAGGATGGGATGATCGAGCCGACCATCACCGGATGCTCAACGAAGCCCTGCAGGAACACTCCAGCAGGCCCCATCGCCCGTTTGATCCTGCGTTTCACGCGAAGCGAGAGCGGCTCATGCGCGAGCTCGGAGGGATTCATGTAGCCGGGCTATCCATTGTTGGCGGTCCCGCCGCCTTCACAAATTTGCAGCGGCATTGCAAGGCAAGAGCGAGCGGGTTAGCGACGAACTGATGGTGCGCAGCGATCCAACCCCCAGCCCGGCCCTTTCCGCAGGCACCGCAACACTGCCTTCCGGGCGGCTGGCCTTGCTGTTCACGGTTTCGCTGGTGACCGCGGCGGGCAATACCGCGATGCAATCGGTGATGCCTTCGATCGGAACCGCGTTGCAGGTCAACGATTTCTGGATCAGCCTGGCCTATACGTGGTCGGCGCTGCTGTGGATGATCTGTGCGCCGATGTGGGCCCGCCGGTCAGACCGGCGCGGCCGCAAGGCGATGATGGCGATCGGACTGACTGGCTTCATTTTCAGCTTCGGCCTGTGCGGCCTGGCCTTGTGGTTGGGTCTCAACGGCTGGCTGAGCGCGATTGGAACCCTGATCCTGTTCGCCGCCTGCCGCTCGCTTTACGGCGGGTTTGGCTCGGCCGCGCCGCCAGCAGTTCAAGCCTATGTCGCCAGCCGCACCAGCCGCGAAGAGCGGACCAAGGCGCTTTCGCTGGTGTCTTCCAGCTTTGGCCTTGGCACTGTGATCGGGCCAACCCTCGCACCGTTCTTCATCCTGCCCGGGGTCGGCCTGGTTGGACCTTTTCTGGCCTTCACCGTGATCGCTGTGGTCGTGCTGATCACCTTGCGGCTGCGCCTGCCAGACGATACTCCGGCCTATGCCGCGCGGAGCGATGTGATCGCGGCACCATTCAGCGCCAATTCCGACAGCCGGCCGATGCCTCAGACCGAGGAGCAGGATTTCGCGCTGCCTGATCCGGCAACCATCCCAAAACTCGATTGGTTCGACAAGCGGTTGCGGCCCTGGCTGGTCGCCGGGTTGCTGGGTGGCCACGCCCAGGCGGCGGTCATCGGGCTGGTCGGTTTCCTGGTGCTCGACCGGCTGGGACTGCGCTCTGATCCTGCTGCTGGCGCCGGTCCGGTGGGGATGGTGATGACTTCGGGAGCGCTCGCAACGTTATTCGCGCAGTGGGGATTGATCCCGGTGCTCCATCTTGGTCCGCGCGCCTCCTGCTTGCTGGGCATGTGTCTTGCTGCCTTGGGCACCGCAGCCCTGGCATTTTCGTACGAATTGCATGCCATCACGGCTTCGATGGGGCTCATTTCACTGGGCTTTGGATTGTTTCGACCCGGCTTTACGGCGGGAACCTCGCTGGCAGTGAATCGGGCCGAGCAGGGTCAGTCAGCCGGGATTGTCGCATCGGTCAATGGTGCGGCCTATATCGTCGCTCCGGCAATCGGGGTCTGGCTGTATGGCCATAGCCCGTGGATCGGGTTTGCGGTGATCGAGCTGCTATGCCTTGCCGTCATCGTGCTCGGTATCAAGGGCATGACCCGCGACGAGGAACTGCTGCACCCGCGCTAGAGGATTTCCAGCACCGTTTCTTGCGGACGGCACAGCCGGACACCTCTGTCGGTTTCAACCAAGGGCCGCTCGATCAGCTTTGGCTCAACCGCCATCGCGGCGAGCACCGCAGCCGAACCGGCCAGAGGCAGCCCACGTTCTTCGGCATCAGTCCCGCGCAGGCGCAGGCCTTGTTGCGGGGTCAGCCCCGCGTCGCGATAAAGTTGGTCCAGCTTTTCTGCGCTCGGCGGGGTGACCAGATATTCGACTACGGTCAGTTCAAGCCCTTTCGTTTCCTGCAGAATCGCCAGCGTTTTGCGCGAGGTTCCGCAAGCCGGGTTGTGCCAGATCGTCGCTTTCAAAATCGCCTCCATAGTGCCGCCAATGGCCTAGCCGCTTCGGCCGGGACAGAAAAGGCCACGGTTCAACGAATCGATTCTTGCCAATGCGAGTCATTCGCATTAACGCCAGTATCGCTTTTGCATGTCATTCTCAATAAGGTCACTTATGCCCCCCTCGCATCGTTGCCGCACCTTTGCCCTGATCGCCTTGGCGGTACTCGGGCCACTGGGCCGGGCAACAGCCGCATTCGCCGAAACAGCCGCAGAAGACGATGGCCCTGCAATCACCGTGTTTGGCAGCGCAGATGGCTATGACACCGACAGGACGTCGACCGCGACCAAGTCCCAGGCCCCGCTGATTGACGTGCCGCAGTCGGTTACGGTCATCGGCCGCGAGCAGTTGGACGATCAGGGACTGAGTTCGCTGCACGATGCGCTGCGGTTTGTCCCCGGAGTCACGCTCGGCCAGGGTGAAGGCCACCGCGACCAGATCACTTTGCGCGGTCAAAGCTCAACCGCTGATTTCTTTGTCGACGGGATCCGCGACGATGCGCAATATTTTCGCCCGCTTTACAACGTCGAGCGGATCGAAGTGCTGAAAGGCGCCAACGCGCTGATCTTTGGTCGCGGTGGCGGCGGCGGCGTGATCAACAGGGTATCAAAGGCACCGGTGTTTGACCGTACTTATGGTTTGATTTCGGGCGGAGCCGATACGCTGGGGGCATGGTCGGTAGCGGCGGATATCGGCGCGCCGCTCGCTCAGAATATAGGCCTGCGGTTCAATGCCACCTATGAGAATTTTGACAACCATCGCCAGTTCTATGGCGGCCATTTCGCCGGGGTAACTCCCACGTTGGGCGCAAGGCTGGGTGCGGACACCTCGGTCACGCTGTCCTATGAGTACGTCGAAGACCGCCGTCTGACCGACCGCGGCGTGCCATCGAGCGGCACGGTACCCTTGACCGGCTTTGACACCACGCTGTTCGGGTCGCCCGCGACCAACCGGAGCGAAGTGACCGCACATCTGGTTCACGGCCGGATCGACCACCAATTCGCGGACAGCCTCAGTGGCAATCTCTCGGTCCAATATGCCAGTTACGACAAGTTCTATTCCAACGTCTATCCTGGCGCGGCGGTCAGCCTGACAAACACCGTCGCGCTGGGCGGCTACCACAACACGGCCGGCCGGACGAACCTGATCGGTCAAGGCAACCTGATCTGGCACGGCAAGGCCGGCGGGATCGGTCACACCCTGCTGCTCGGCTTTGAAGCCGGCGATCAAGGCACCTACAACACCCGCAACAACGCCGTTTTTCCATCGGGCTCGACCGTCACTTTAGCCCAAGCAATCACCATTCCGCCCGTGACCTTTCCAGTGGTGACCGGTGCCAGTCAATCGAACGCATCGTTCTGGTCGGTCTATGCGCAGGACCAGCTCGATCTGGGTGAGCACGTCAAGGTTGTGGCCGGGCTGCGCTATGACCGGTTCAGGATAGCCTCGGTCAATCTGGTCAGCGGCTTTGCCGGACAGCGCAGCGACGGCAAGTGGTCTCCCCGGTTTGGACTGATCCTCAAACCGCTGGAAAACATCGCGATCTACGCCAGCTATGCCAAAAGCTTTCTGCCGCAATCGGGCGACCAGTTTACCCTGCTGGATGCGACAACTCAGGCGCTCGCGCCGGAACAGTTTCAGAACCTTGAAGCCGGGGTGAAGTGGGATATCACCCCCACATTAGCCTTTACCGCTGCCGTGTTCCGGCTCGATCGCAGCAACACCCGTGCCAGCGATCCGGTCAGCGGCAATGTCGTGCTGACCGGCAAGAACCGCGCTGAAGGGTTCGAGCTTGCGCTGGCCGGGCGAGTCACCGCCGGCCTTGACCTGTCGCTCGGCTATGCCCGGCAAGACGGCGAAATCCGCGTGACCACCAGCGCCGCACCTGCGGGCCGCAAGCTGGCTCAGCTGCCGCGCCATCAGTTTGCCGGCTGGGCGCGTTACAACTTTACCCCGCGATTTGGATTGGGCCTTGGCGTGGTCCACCAATCGGGCACCTGGGCCACAATCAGCAACGCGGTGCGGCTGCCGGCATTCACCCGGATCGATGCTGCGGCTTTCTACAAGGTCAGCGACAGCCTGACGGTCCAGCTGAATGTCGAAAACCTGACCGACACTGATTATTTCCCGAGCGCGCATACCGACAACAACATCTCCACCGGCAAGCCGCTGAATGCGAAGATTACGTTGAGACTGACGCTTTAGTCCGCTTTCATTGCCGGGACTGCGCGCGCGGCATCTTCTGGCGTGATCCCGGGCGCAGGTGCAGCGCTGATCATCTCGACCCGGCGGGCCACTCGCCCGGCGCGCTGGATCGCACGGACGAGGCGTGGATAGACTCCGCAGCGACACAAGTTGGGAACGGCAGCTGCGATATCTTCCCGGGTGGGATCGGCATTGCGCGCAAGCAGCGCGGCGGCGGCCATGACAATACCCGGGGTGCAGAACCCGCATTGAATTGCCTGTTCGGCCACCAGCGCTTGCTGGACCGGATGTGATCGATCGGCCGACAAGCCTTCGATCGTGGTGACACTGCGCCCCTCGACTTCAGCCAGTGTGACGAGGCAGGAGCGCAGCGCCTCGCCATCGATCAGCACCATGCAGGCCCCGCAATCGCCCACCCCGCAGCCATATTTGGTGCCGGTCAGGTTCGCAGCATCGCGCAGCGCCCACAGCAACGGGGTCTGGATATCAAGTTTGAATTCGACCGGGCGGCCGTTTACGGTCAGCTTTGGCATTGAGCAGTTCAATCGCGCCAGGAACGGTCGATCCGGTCGATCTGGCGGGTCCAGGCCGCAAAGTCGGTCGCGCCCGGCAGGGTGCCGGGGATCATCGCTTCGTGCATGTCGCGGTGGTGGACCTTGATCACGTCGTCGCTCACCATGATCGGCTGGCCCGCCGCCATCGTCGCCAGCTGCACCACAAGGTTACGGAACGCTCCAAGTGATGAGGCCGCTCTCGGGGCGAGGCTTCGCGTGTCGAGGGCGTGGACGACTTTGGCCCACAGCGACCGGTTGGTTGGCACCGGGTTGAGGCCGACCATGAGAGGCGGCAGATCTCCTTCTGTCTCCAGCTCAATGGCTTCGACTGAGTCCATGACGCCCTTGCCGATACCCCTGGCCGGAACGTTAATCACGCGTCGCAGGCTCACATCGTCGTGAGGGTTCAACATCAACCGCAGGTACGAAAGCGCGTCCTTGATTTCCCTGCGCTCGTAGAATCCAACCCCGCCGATGATTCGGT
>CALMBN010000126.1 GCA_937860195.1 uncultured Novosphingobium sp. | reverse complement strand
TTGCGGTGCTGCGCGAGATCGGCGTTGAAACCGGCGGCTCCAACGTGCAGTTCGGTGTGAACCCGGCTGATGGCCGCCTCGTCGTCATCGAAATGAATCCGCGCGTCTCGCGCTCGTCGGCCCTTGCTTCAAAAGCTACCGGCTTCCCCATCGCCAAGATCGCCGCCAAGCTGGCGGTTGGCTATACGTTGGATGAATTGGCAAATGACATCACCGGAGGCGCCACGCCCGCCGCCTTCGAGCCGACGATCGATTACGTCGTCACCAAAATTCCACGCTTTGCCTTTGAAAAATTCCCCGGCTCCCAGGCCATTCTCTCCACCGCCATGAAGTCGGTTGGCGAAGTCATGGCCATCGGCCGCACCTTCCAGGAAAGCGTGCAGAAGGCGCTCCGCGGCCTTGAAACCGGCCTCAGTGGCTTCGATGAAATTGAAATCCCCGGCCTCGGCGAAGGCGACGACAAGAACGCCATCCGCGCCGCCTTGGGAACGCCAACGCCGGACCGCCTGCTCATCATCGCCCAGGCTTTCCGCCACGGCGCAACGGTTGAGCAGATTTTCGCCTCCTGCAAATACGAGCCCTGGTTCCTCCGCCAGATCGAAGAGCTGGTGAAAACCGAAGAAAGAATCCGTGAGCATGGCCTGCCCAATGATGCGGTGAATTTCCAGAAGCTCAAGGCCATGGGCTTTTCCGACAAGCGCCTTGCGACATTGATTGGCGTCAAGGAAGACAAGGTCCGCAAGCACCGTCACAAGCTTAATGTGCGCCCCGTGTTCAAGCGCATCGACACCTGCGCAGCGGAATTCGCCTCGCCCACCGCCTACATGTATTCAACCTATGAAACGGGCTTCATCGGCCACAGCGGCAACGAAGCGAAACCGTCGGACAAGCAGAAGGTCATCATCCTCGGCGGCGGGCCAAACCGCATCGGCCAGGGCATCGAGTTTGATTACTGCTGCTGCCACGCCTGCTTCGCGCTCCATGACGCGGGCTATGAATCCATCATGGTGAATTGCAATCCGGAAACCGTCTCCACCGATTACGACACCTCGGATCGGCTCTATTTCGAATCCCTCACCATCGAAGACGTTCTCGAAATCATTCACGTCGAACAATCAAAGGGCACCCTGAAAGGCGTCATCGTCCAGTTCGGCGGGCAAACACCGCTGAAGCTAGCCGCCAAACTCGAAGAACTCGGCATTCCCATTCTCGGCACCACGCCCGATGCCATTGACTTGGCCGAAGACCGCGAGCGGCTGTGGAGCCAGATCGGTTCGGCTGAATTCCTCAGCGCCGCTGAAAAGCGCGCGATGCTTGGCCTTGCGCCGCAAGAACAAGGGAACAAATCATGAACCGTGATGAAATGGTCGCCCGCCTGATCGCTCAGGCCGAGGATCAGGGCGCCGAACTGGTGACGCTGCGCGCGATCATCGAAGAGGCCAGCGAATTGGGCGCCGAGCGCGTGCTCAATCGGATGGGCCTCGACGATCCCTCGGCCCACTCGGACCTCTCAGAACTGCGCCAGCTGCTGCAGGCCTGGCGCGATGCCAAATCGAGCGCCTGGAAGGCCGCCGTTACCTGGGTGGTGCGCGGGCTGCTGGCGCTGCTGCTGCTCGGCATCGTATTTCGCACTGGCGCGACCGGGCTGCTCAAGTGACCCCGGATCAAGTCCGGGGTGATGGACGTGCCTTGCGCTTCGCCGGTTACGCCGCCTTGTTCGGCAGACGCGATGCTGGGCGCGATGCAATTCTGCCCGGCGCTTTTGCCAGGGCTTTAGCCGAGCGCAGCGATCCGCTCCCCTTGTTCTGGCAGCACCGCCCCGATCAACGGATCGGCTGGGTCGAAGCAATTGGCGAGGACCAGCGCGGGCTGCGCGTGGTCGCCACGATCGACAATCCTGGTGGCGGCGCGGCGGCGGCACTGAAGCGCGGCGCAGTGACCGGCCTCTCGTTCGGATATCGCGCTCGCGGGTTCACTCGCCACAAGCGGGGCCGCGATTTGAGCGATGTCGATCTGTTCGAAGTCAGCCTCGTAACTCACCCGATGCAGCATGCTGCGCGGGTTCATCTTGTTCACAACGAAAGGTAACTGCCCCATGGACACTGAAACAACCACCGATCTGCTGGATGCATCGTTCGATCTGGTCGCCCGTCAGGATGCTGCAGAGCAAGCGCTGACATCGCTGCGCGGCGATGTCGATGAAGTCAAATCGCGGCTTGAAAAAGTCAGTCGCGCCGCTGCCCGTCCGGCGATCTCCGGCACGCAAAGCGTCAGTCCCGAGCTGAAGGGATTTGTCGATGGCTATCTCCGGTTTGGCCGCGAAAGCGAGCTCAAATCGATCAGTGGCGCCGTGGCGGCGGACGGCGGGTTTGCCGTCCCGCGCGAGATCGATGCGCTGATTTCGGCCCAGCTCAAGGCGATCAGCCCAATCCGCAGCATCGCCCAGGTCGTCCAGACCGGCACCGCAGGTTATCGCAAGCTGGTTTCCTCAGGAGCGACCACCAATTCCGGCTGGGTCAGCGAAGTCGCCGTGCGGCCCGAAACCGGCACGCCCAAGTTCAACGAAATCGCCCCGCCGATGGGCGAGCTCTATGCCAACCCGGCGGCGAGCCAGGCGATGCTTGATGACACGGCATTCAATCTCGAAGAATGGCTGGCGGGCGAAATCGCAACCGAATTCGCCCGCGCTGAAGGGACCGCATTCGTCAATGGCACCGGCACCAACCAGCCCAAGGGCTTCCTCCAGGCAGCGACCGCGCTCACGACTGACGCGACCCGGCCGTTCGGCACACTGCAACACGTGGCAACTGGCAGTGCCGCCGCATTCGATACGGCGCCCGAACTCAAGCTGATCGACCTGGTGCATTCGCTCAAAGCCGGGCACCGCCAGGGAGCTGTGTTCGTGATGAATTCAAAGACGCTGGCCACCGTCCGCAAGTTCAAGGCCGCCGATGGTTCGTTCATCTGGCAGCCGGGTATCCAGGACGGCGCTCCGGTTCGGCTGCTGGGCTATCCGGTGATCGAGGCCGAAGACATGCCTGATGTCGCCGCCAATGCGCTGCCGATCGCTTTCGGCAACTTCCGCAACGGCTATCTGATCGCCGAACGCAGGCAGACCACGATCCTGCGCGATCCGTTCACCAACAAGCCGTTCGTGAACTTCTACGCGACCAAGCGGATCGGCGGGCAGGTGCTCGACAGCGATGCGATCAAGCTGCTGAAGGTCTCGCTCTAAGTCCGGCCGGGGGCGGCGCTGCACGCGCCGCCCCCGCTCCCTCCTAAAGTTCTCATCCCCAACCTGGAGACCGCCATGAAGCGGGCTATCGTCACGCCAGCGGCACTTGCGCCGACAGCGCTATCAGAGCTGAAAGCCTGGCTCGGCATTACCACATCGCTCGACGACCCGCAGCTGACTGGACTGCTGCACGCCGCGCTCGAGATGTGCGAGAATTTCACCGGAACCATGCCGTTGCAGCAAGTCTGTGAGGAAATCGTACCGGCCGCAACCGGCTGGCATATGCTGGCCGCCCGGCCGGTGCAGGCGATTACTGCGCTGGAAGGGATTCCTGCCGAGGGCGCGCGCTTTTCATTGCCGGTCAGCAACTACGCGATCGAGCTGGATGCCGATGGCGGAGGGCGTGTTCTGGTGACAAATCCCGGGGTTGCCGGACGGATCGCAGTACGGTTCAGCGCCGGTCTGTCGCCGGATTGGCCGAGCTTGCCAGAGTCTCTTCGCCATGGCGTGCTTCGCCTCGCGGCATTTCAATACCGCCAACGCGAGAGTGATGCGGTAGTGGCTTTGCCGCCCGCTGCCGTCGCCGCACTGTGGCGGCCTTGGCGTCGGATACGTCTGGCATGAACTCCGCCTTTGATGCCCTCGCCGAACGCCTGATCAACCATGCCCGCCGTCTGGCTGACGCAGCCGCAACGGCTCGCCGGGATCCAACCAGGGCGTGGCGCGATGCCCGCTTGGTCTGGCCAAATTTCACCAAGGATTGACCGATGGAAATCGCCCTGCGCGCTGCGCTGATCGCCTGGCTCAAGGCAGACCTGATCCTCGCTGCACAGCTCAACACCATAGTTGAAGAAGCGCCGTCGCGCACTGCACTGCCGTGGCTTGCCATTGCTGCCAGCGCCAGCGCTGATTGGAGTGTCAAGGACCGCAATGGTCGCGAAGTCCGGGTCGCGCTCGAGCTGCATTGCCGCGGCGACCAGCCCGATACCGCAGGCACTCTCGTTGGTGCCATCGAGAACCGGATCACCGCGCTGCCCTCGGCACAGCCCGGCTTTCAAGTGGTCACCTCCCAGTTTCTCCGCGCCCGCGCCGAGCAACGTGGCTCCAACACGCGCGCGATCCTGATCGAATACCGCTTCCGCTTGCTGGCGGACTGAACCCTGAAAGGAATCCCCTTATGCCCGCCCAAAAAGGCAGCGCTTTCCTGCTCAAGATTTCGAACGGCGCGACCCCGGCCGTCTACCAGACCGTCGCCGGTCTGCGCACCACCCAGATGTCGATTGCCGGTGAACCGGTCGTCACCACGTCAAAAGACAGCGGAGGCTGGCGCGAGATGCTGTCAGGCGCGGGAGTCCGCTCGGTTTCGGTCAGCGCTGCGGGGATTTTCCTCGGCAGCGCCGCCGAGGCCCAGGTCCGCACCAATGCGATGGCTGGCACGCTCGACGATTACGAGCTGAGCTTTGAGGGCGGCGAAAAGCTGCGCGGCAAATTCCTGGTCCAAAAGCTTGACTACTCCGGTGATTTCAATGGAGAGCGCAATTATACGCTCAGCCTTGAAAGCTCAGGCCAGGTCGCTCCGGCGTGACAAATCCCAATTCGTTCCGCGGCGAAGCGAGCCTTCCCCTCGCCGGTTCGCCGCGTCTGCTCCGTCCCAGTTTTGCCGCGCTGGTCGCGGCCGAAGAAGAGCTGGGCCCACTCTTCGCGCTCGTCGGGCGCGCTGGGGCGGGGCAGTTGAAACTGGCCGAACTGGTCGGACTGTTCTGGCATTGTCTGGAGAGCCGCGAAGGCCTGAGCCGCGAGGCGGTGGGTAACGCTGTAATCGCGCTGGGTCTGGCCGAAGCGAGCAAGCCGCTGCGCGTGCTGCTGAGCCAGATCCTGCAAGGCCGGGCCGACATGCCTGCGCGATGAGCGATACCTTTGGCCCCGGTGCGCTGCGCCTGTCCGGCCTCGCTGCGCAATTGCTCGGTTGGCGGCCGGGCGAGTTCTGGGCGGCAACCCCGGCTGAACTGGCCGCGGTGCTAGCCCCAGCCGCACCTCAAGCCGGGCCTCTGACCCGTACCGACCTGACCCGCCTGATGGAGCACGATCATGACCGATAGCGTGGACAGCCTGCTGATCGACGTGCGCGCCAATACTCAGGGCTTCGCAGCCGATGTTGCGGCTATGCGCAGTACCTTTGACGCAAACCTGCTTGATGGCTTTGAGCGGGCCGGATCTGTGCTCGAACGCGGGCTGCTTGCGGCAATCCGCAAAGGCAGCATCGGATTCGAGGATCTGCGCCGGATTGCGCTGAGCGTGATCGACCAGATCGCCAGTCAAGCGCTGAGCAACCTGTTCGGCTCGATCGGGCTGGGCGGTGGAAACGGCGGCAGCGGCAATGCCGTGCTGGGCCTCGGCGGACTGATCGGCTCGATCCTCGGACTGCCGGGCCGCGCCACTGGGGGCCCGGTTTCACCCGGCCGCGGCTATCTCGTCGGCGAACGTGGGCCCGAACTGTTCGTGCCAACCAGCGCCGGCCGGGTCGAGACCGGGTTGACGGGCGGATCACGCGACGTGCGGGTCCAGATCACCATCGCCGCACCGCAAGGGGCCAGCGCCCCGCAGGCCCTGCAACGCTCAAGCCGCCAGATCGCCAGCGCAGTGCGCCGCGCACTCAGCGACTTCTGATCCAAGGGGGAGGAAACACATGGCCTTCTGGCTCGCGACGAAACGCGAAGGGCAGGACAGCGACTGGATTCAGCGTTTCGATCCGCGCTTCTGGACCGTCAATTTCCCGCGCCCGATGATGGCCGCGCTGACCTGTATCGCGCCAGATGCGCTAAGGGTCGATGTGACTTTTCTACGCCAGGGTGATCTGGCCGGGATCATCTGGGATAGCGTAGACCGCTATGATCACCCATTGCTGTCCTATGCCACCAACCGGGACTATTCACGCACAAGGCTGAGCTTCCGCTGGCGTTCGGGTGGTATCATCGCGCTCGATGCGGTCAACGGACCGGTTCTGACCATCGAAGGCCGCGATGCCGCAGGGACAGCGCGGACCTGGTATGTCCGGCTGTGGAACTATGCCCAGGGAACCGCTACGGATGCCTTGATCCAGCTTGATTTTACCGGTCTGGCGGGAGGTTACCTGCTCCCCGCTGAGGCCGATCCGGTCCATGCGGCGGATATCGACCGCATGTTCATTTCGCTGGTCCCTCCAGCTTATGTCACAGGCAGCACCACACCGCTCGCAGCTCCGGCCGAAGGCTGGGTCGAACTCTCCACCATCCGCTGCGAAGGTCAGCACGCGATGCTGGAGATCGGTGATGTCATCGTTCCGCCACACGGGCTGGCCATGGCCACCGCCTATGACGATGCCTGCAATCAGGTCCCCGAACGACTGATCCGCAATGCCCGCCAGCTCGGCTATCGCGGCAGCCTGCTGCATTATCTGGGGATGAGCCATTTCATGCGGCTCACCGCGCAAGGCGGCAGTTACCTCGTTCCGGCGAGTGGCGATCCGCTCTGCACCCCGGCCAAAGCCTGGCATCTCGCATTTTTCACCGCAGCCAAGGCGGCGGGGTTCAGCCCAATTGCGTCGCTTTCCTATGAATTGCTGGCGCAGCATTGTCCTGCGGCCTGGCAGCAAAAAGCGGCCAATGGCGATCCGGCACTGACCGGCTGGAGCCCGCCCTCGGCGCTGCTCTCGCCGGCCAGCAACGCCGCAATGGCCTGGCTGCAAAGTGCCGCCAGCGGTTTCGTCGCGTTGATGAAAGTCGCGAACGTCCCGGTCCGGTTCCAAATCGGCGAGCCGTGGTGGTGGATCATGGCCGATGGTCGGCCGTGCCTCTATGATGCCGCAGCCGCCGCAGAATTCGGCGGCAGTCCGGTTGTCATTCCCGACATGCGCGCCGCGCTCAACGCTGCGCAAAGGGCTTTGCTCGATCAGGCCGGGACACTGCTCGCGGGCACAACCATCACCCTGCGCAATGCCGTGCGCAGCGCCGCAGCACCGCAAAGCGCCGAAGTGCTGTTGCTGACCTTCCTGCCGGGCGTTCTCGATCCAGCCATGCCCGAGGCCAAGCGCGCCAACCTGCCGATCGGTTGGGCCAGCCCGGCGTTCGACCGGCTCCAGGTCGAAGACTATGACTGGCTGACCAGCGGTGCCGAAGCCTTTCGCCGCACGGCCTATGCCGAAATCGGCACCCGGCTGGGCTATCCTGCCGCAGCGACTGACTATCTCGCAGGCTTCGTGCTCGATCCAGCCAATGCCGATCTGTGGCGTGCGATCGATGCCGGAATCGACGAAGCTTCCGGAAGACAAGCCCACGAACGGTTCGTCTGGGCCCTGCCTCAGGTTTGCCGCGACGGCTTTGTCCGCCTGCCCCCTCCCACTGAAGAGGATGCCATGCTGCCCTTCGACGATGTGCCCTACCCGCTCGCCCTTGGCCGCGATGCCACCGTGGTTCCGGAGTTTTCGACCAGTGTCGCGGTCACCGCCTCTGGCTTTGAGCGCCGCAACAGCCTGTGGTCAGACGCGCGGTTGCGCTTCGATGTCGGTCCGGGGATCCGCTCAGATGCCGAAATGGGGGTGCTGTTGAGCTTTTTCCGGGCCCGGCGCGGTGCGGCGCGCGGGTTCCGTCTGCGCGATCCTTCGGACTTCAGCTCCAATGCCATGACCGGAACGCCAACTGTTGCCGACCAGTTGCTGGGTGCTGGTGACGGGCTCAAAGCCAGCTTCGCACTGGTCAAGCGCTATGGCGAGCTCGGGTCAGAACAACTACGCCGGATCACCAGGCCCCGGCCTGACAGCCTGCTGGTCAGCATCGATGGCATCGCGACAACTGCCTTTGCGCTCGACCCGGGCGGCGTAGTCCGCCTCACCACTCCGCCTGCCAGCGGAAAGCCGGTTCGTGCCGGATACCTGTTCGACGTTCCGGTTCGCTTTGCCGAGGATCGGCTCGAAATCGCTGGAGCGGTGTTCGCCGCCGGAGAAGCGCCCAGCGTGCCGGTGATCGAAATTCGCGAGGGCGAGGCATGAGCCGGGTCTGGTTCAATCTGGCGCTCGAAACCGCTGCCAGCTTTTGGCGGGTAATCCGACGAGACGGAGTGACGCTGGGCTTCACCGCCCACGATCGCGACCTGTGGTTTGACGGGGTGCTGCACCGCGCCGCCCCCGGCATGATCCCATCGGCAATCCGCCGCTCAGCCGATTTCGAACCCGACAGCGCCGAAGTGCAAGGCGCGCTGAGCCACGATTCGATTTCTGCCACCGATCTTGCCACCGGGCGGTTCGATGGTGCGCGGGTGCTCATCGGATTGGTCGACTGGGAAAGCCTGGAGAGACATGTGATCTACCGCGGCACAATCGGCACCGTTACCGAGGAGGCTGGCAGCTTCACCGCCGCGTTGGAAAGCCGAAAGTTGGAATTGCAGCGCGATCCAGTTCCCCGCACCAGCCCATCGTGCCGCGCAGCATTCTGTGGACCGGGTTGCACGCTCTCGGCAGCGCGATTCAGCCATGAGGGCGGGCTTGCCGCTTTCGATCCCGCTGTCAATTCAGTCAGCCTGACCATCGGCGCTGCCCCGACCGACTTTATTGGCGGGACCTTGCGTTGGCTGGATGGGCCTTACGCCGGGCAAACGATGGGCGTGGTTGCGCTGAGCGGAACAGCGCTGGTGCTAGACTCCCCGCTTGACCAAGCGCCCCCTTTGGGTGCCCGGGCGCACCTGCGCGAAGGTTGCGATCGCACGCTGGCGACCTGCGCCAACCGGTTCAGCAACGTGATCAACTTTCAGGGCGAACCGCACTTGCCGGGCAACGATCTTGTCACCCGCTACCCATCGCCAGCCACATGACTGGAGTCGATCTGGCCAAGGCCGCCGAAGCACTGGTCGGCACTCGCTTTCGCCTTCATGGCCGCGATCCGGCCACCGGGCTGGACTGCATCGGGTTGCTGGCGGCGGCGATGGCGGCGCTGGGCCGCGCAATCGCCGTGCCGACGGGATACAGCCTGCGCCTTTCAGGTTTGACCCAGTGGTTGCCTGACCCGGCAACTATGGGTTTCACAGTCACTGACACGCCATCCCGGCCAGGTGACGTGGTGATGCTGCGGCTTGGTGCCGGGCAATTTCACCTCGCCATCGCCGGAAACCAATGCTGGGTGCACGCTCACGCCGGACTGCGCCGGGTGGTCCGCCAGCCCGATTTGCCTAGCGGCGAACTCCTTCACCACTGGCGGCTCGTCCCTCCCATTTGAAAGCAAATCCATGGCAACCCTGGTTCTCGGCGCGATTGGCACCCTGATCGGCGGGCCGATCGGCGGTTCGATCGGCGCACTGATCGGCAGCTCGATCGATGCGAAGATCTTTGGCGGCGGAGCGCGCGAGGGACCGCGCCTGGCCGAACTCAAACTCACCACGTCAAGCTATGGCGCGCCAATTCCGCGCCACTTCGGTCGGATGCGCGTGGCTGGACAGATTATCTGGGCTACCGACCTGGTCGAGCATAGCGCGACACAGGGTGGCAGCAAGGGCAGCCCTTCGGGAACCGGCTACACCTATTCGGCCAGCTTCGCGGTCGCGCTGTCGAGCCGCCCGCTGCTGTCGATCGGGCGAATCTGGGCAGACGGCAAGCTGCTGCGCGGCGTCGAGGGCGATCTCAAGGTCGGCGGGGCATTCCGGCTTCACACGGGCCACGGTGACCAAGCCTCCGATCCGCTGCTTGCTGCTGCTGAAAGCCTGTGTCCGGCCTATCGCGGCCTCGCTTATGTCGTGTTTGAAGACTTGCAGCTCAGCGAATACGGCAATCGCATTCCTTCTTTGTCGTTCGAAGTTTTCGCCGATGATGGGCCGCTAGAACTGGCCGCTTTGATCAGTGGTGTGGTCGGTAATGTCAGCGCCGCGGTCCCGTTAGTCGGGATCGCAGGGCTTTCGGGAGAGGGACCCCTTGCCGAAACGCTCGCCGTGCTCGATCCGTTTTACCCTGTCGATTGCGATGCTTGCGACGAGCAGTTGGTGCTTTCCCCCGACCGCCGTGATTGGCCCGCGATACAGCTGCCTGAAGCCGCGACTTCGTCCAGCCACGACGACTTCGGTGGCAAGGCCGGCTTTAGCAAAAATCGCGGTGGTGAGCCTGAAACCCCTGTCGCAGTGCTGCGCTATTACGACCTTGACCGAGACTATCAGCCCGGCGCCCAACGCGCGCCGGGGCGCCCCTTGCCGGGCCAGCCACGCACCATCGAACTTCCTGCGGCGCTGGATGCCGCCGCCGCCCGCCGTTTGGTTGTGCAGGCTGCCAATCGAGCCCAGTGGAACCGCCAGACTATCCAGTGGCGCGTAACCCAGCTCGATCCAGCGGTTCGACCCGGCTCGACCGTCACATTGCAAGGCCATGCCGGACATTGGCGCGTGCGTGGGTGGGAATGGCGCGAGAACGGAGTTGACCTGACTTTGGCACGGATGATGCCCTTTGCCGACGCAGGTGTCATTGTGGCCGATCCAGGACGAGCCAACCAGGCCCCTGATCTTTCCTTCGGTACAACCAGCTTGCTGGCTTGTGAATTGCCGTGGGATGGCAACAGCGGCATGCCAGTTCCGCTGATTCTGGCGCTGACTTCTTCGGCATCCCCCAACTGGTCAGGGGCAAGTCTGTATGTCGATCAGGGCGACGGGTTGTTGAAACCGCTCGGTCCTTCGGGCCGCACCCGCGCGACGATTGGCACTGCACTGACTCTGTTAGCCACGTCATCGCCTTTGCTGTTCGATAGGCAATCACAGGTCGAGGTCGAACTGATCGGCAAGGACCTGTCGCTGGTCGATGCTACCATGCGGCAATTGGTCATGGGTGCAAATCGCGCGCTAATCGGCCATGAGATCATCCAGTTCGCCTCAGCAGTGCCGCTTGGCCAGGGTCGCTGGCGGCTTTCAGGCCTGTGGCGCGGACGCGGCGGCACCGAGAACGCCATTGCGTCGCATCAAATCGGCGAGGCATTTGCATTGCTCGACGGCACTGGAAGTGCGCTCAATTCGGAAGCAGTGGGCGCTGTTCCAGGCACGCTGATTGCAGCGATCGGACTTGGCGACAGTGCCTCGGTCACTGCGCCGATCATGCTGAGCGGCATCGCCTTTCGGCCGCCCAGCCCGGTTCATGGCCACTGGTCGCGCCGTTCGGACGGAGCACACTTGCTGCGCTGGACACGTCGTGCGCGGGGTGGCTGGCTGTGGCAGGACGGGGTCGATGTGCCGCTGGGAGAGCAGGCTGAGGCCTATGAAGTCAGTTTTGGTTTGCCGGGCACCACTTATGCTCGCTGGGAGACGGTTGCAGCGGAAATGGCGCTGATCCCGGCCGAACTCACCGCCCTTAGCGCTGCCGTCCCGACCGGCCAGTTCAGCATCCGTCAGCGCGGTGACCGGGCTCTGTCCGAACCACATACCCTCGCCCCGCCTCCAGCTTGATCCAAAGGAACCGCTATGCCCGATCCGCTGTTTGATACCCACACCCCCCGGCTCGATCTGCCGCTGCTGTTCGCCGGGCAAGCTCAGAAAGAAGGATTCGTCAACGAAGTCGCCGCGCGGCTTGATGCGCTGCTGTTTCTGGCGATTGAGGGCACCCAGTCCGCCCCGCCTGCGATTCTTTCCGACGGTCAGTCGTGGCTTATCGGAGTCAGTCCAACTGGAGAATGGTCCGGCCGTGAAGGTCAGATCGCCCTGCGTCAGTTCGGCAACTGGCTGTTTGCCGCCCCAGTTTCAGGCATGCGTTTGCTCGACAAAAGCACCGGGCAAGAACGACGCTACCTCACCAGCTGGCAAGCCCCCGCCAAACCGGCAGCACCCAGTGGTGGCACCACGATTGATGCCGAGGCCCGGGCCGCAATCAATCTGATCATCGCGGTCCTCGTCACAGCCGGTATCGTCCCGACCAGTTGATTGACCCCATCGAAATGTCGGAATTTCGGGTCGTTTCGTGCGAAACTTGGCGCAAACCGTGGCAGTTCTGCAACACATCGCCGACCTGCATGCTTGCGCGGCCAATTTGATCCCGTTAAACAGCACGTAATCGGTGGCTCAAACCTTCAAGAAGGGGAATTCCAAAATGCGCAAACTGGTCCTTGGGATGGCACTTGCCACCACGGCCCTCGCGACGCCTGCTCTGGCTCGCGATGATAGCTGGTACATCGAAGGCGATGTAGGCGGCACGTTGGTCGAAGACATGGAGAATCTGGTGTCCCCAGGTTTCGGCCTGCTTAATACTGCAGTCGGCTTTGATGTCGGTGGCATCGTTGGCTATGACTTTGGCGGGTTCCGACTTGAGTCAGAAGTTTCCTACCGCGAAGCCGATCTCGACGGCACAAATGTTTCGGCCGTTGGCATCCCGCAAACCGCTGGTGCCGCTGTTAGCACAGGTAACTTCACCACAGCTGGTGATGCGAATGCGTTGAGCTTCATGGTCAACGGCCTGCTCGATTTCGGCGATGACGACGGTCTGCAAGGCTATGTCGGTGGCGGTGCCGGGATCGGTCGAGTGAAGGTTCTGGCCGACACACCCAACCTGACTTATGTCGACGATTCGGATTCAGGCTTCGCCTACCAGGCAATCGCTGGTCTCCGTTACCCGGTCAGCAGCAAGCTCGATCTTGGCCTGAAGTATCGCATGTACAACCAGGACAACGTTGCGCTGGTGACCCCGCGCGGTGACAACTTGGATACCGACTTCCGCTCGCACTCGCTGATGCTGACGCTGGGCTACAACTTCGGTGAGCCGGCTGCTC
>CALMBN010000125.1 GCA_937860195.1 uncultured Novosphingobium sp. | reverse complement strand
TGGGTTGGGGTGTGCGGGCCGAAGGGTTCGAGCTGGAAACCGCGATGAACCCGTCGGACAACCTGCGGGTCACCGCTGGCTTCACCCATTCGCAGACCAAGTATCGCAACGATCTGGTCGGCTCGGCCAGCGGTTCTCCGCTTGATCCGGCGCTGCGGATTCTGCCGGGCAAGGCCATGTCGAATGCACCTGAAAACGTGGTGACCTACTCGGTTGGCTGGACCCCGGACCTTGGATCAAGCGGCCTCTCGGCGCTGTTCTATGTCGATGGCCGGACCAGCACCGACTACAACACCGGGTCCGATCTGTTCCCACAGAAGATCCAGGATGGCTTCACGATTATCAACGCCCGCGTCGGGATTCGCGGCGACAACAGCAAATGGTCGCTGGAGTTCTGGGTGCAGAACCTGTTCGAAGTCGACTATGCGCAGGTTGCGTTCAACACCCCGTTCCAGGCTGGAACCACTTCGGCACCGTTTAACGATGCCAACAACTTCCCGGCCGGTCGGCAGATTTTCTCGCAGTTCCTGGGCGAACCCCGGACCTTCGGCGCGACGGTGCGGATGAAGTTCTGAGGCACAGTGCGATCAGTAAATGACCGGGGCGGAAGGCGACTTCCGCCCCGGTTGCATTTGCGGGTGCTGGCAGGCACTCTGTGTGGCGATGCTCAACCGCCTGATCCCGCTCGCCCTGTTCGCATTGTCAGCCCCGGCGCTGGCCGACGCGCCCGCACCGCCAGTGGCACAGGCCCACACGCTCCAGCAGCAAGTCGAGGCGA
This sequence comes from uncultured Novosphingobium sp., assembly GCA_937860195.1. GTDB lineage: Bacteria > Pseudomonadota > Alphaproteobacteria > Sphingomonadales > Sphingomonadaceae > Novosphingobium. The sequence goes on along the minus strand of CALMBN010000125.1, from coordinate 3,420 downwards.
CGCTGGCAACTGCGCCGCAAGGCACCCGGTTTGGCCTGCTGGTGGTGGATGAGAGCGGCAAGGTGGTGGTCTCGATCAACCCCGATCAGCGGTTCATCCCGGCTTCCAACACCAAGATGTTCACGACGGCGGCGGCCTATGCGTTGTTGCCGGGGATGGATCAGCCGGATGGGGCGGGGGGAGCGCAGGTCGCGCTGGTCCGCGGCAAGAGCGGCACCGATGCAGTCTTGATAGGCCGGGGCGATGCGCGAATGTCGAGCGCGCCGGACTGCAAGATCAACTGCCTCGCCGCGCTGGCCGATGCAGTCGCGGCCAAGACCAGACGGGTCCACGATGTGGTCGGCGATGACAGCTTCTGGCCTGACCAGCGTTGGGCTCCGGGGATGAGCTGGAACAACATCGGAACCGATTCCGGCACGGCAGTCTCGGCGCTCAATCTGGACGACAACGAGCTGCGGGTTGCGGTGACACCGGGAGAGGCTGGTGTCTCGCCTGGAGTTGCTTCATCGCCATACTTCAAGCTTAGGAATGAAGCGAAGACGATACCAGCAGGAGGCAAGCAGACCCTTGTGCTTGAGCGTGCAGTCAACGGCTTCGACCTCAGGCTCTATGGTGACATCCCGGTTGATGCGAAGCCTTGGAGCGAGCGGATCGGGATCGATGATCCAGCGCATTATGCCGCGTGGACTTTCAAGCGAATGCTCGAAGCGCGCGGGGTCAAGGTCACAGGTGGGGTGCGGGTGATCCATCGTCCGGTCATGGACTTTGACCAGCCACACGATCCGCGTAAATTGGGAACTCCGGTGCCGATTGGTGATCATCCGCTCGCCCGTCTCACCCCGCCGCCGCTCTCCGAGGACGTTGTGGTGATCAATCAGGTCAGCCAGAACCTCCATGCCCAGGTGCTGTTTCGCCGGGTTGGCGACATTGCTGGAACCGGTTCCGAGCAATGGGCATCCCAGGCATTGCACAAGCTGTTCGAGCAGGCTGGAATTCCCCGGACCGGCTACGATTTCTCCGATGGTTCGGGAATGTCGACCTACAACCGCGTTTCACCGCGCGCCGTCGTTGCATTGTTGCAATGGATCGATACTCAGCCCTGGGGGTCTAAATGGTCTGCCTCGCTGCCAGTTGCGGGGCGGGACGGAACGCTCAAGCGGCGCTTTCTCGGCACCCCGCTCGAAGGCAACCTCGCCGCAAAAACCGGCACCCTCAACGCCACCAATGCCCTGTCCGGCACTTTTCGCACCAGAACCGGAAGGCGGTTCACATTTGCCTTTTTTGCCAACGATGTGCCCGATGGTGCCACGGCGATTCCCGTGATGGAGGCGGCGCTGCTGCAAATTGCGGCGGCGAAATGAGCGGATTCGGCGTGGCGCTGTTGCTTTGCTGCAACATATTTATCGCTATCCGCAGGAATCCGGTTTCGGCACAGCAGCGCGGCCCTGCGGGGACTGGCGCAGTTCAGCGGCCTTGTTAATCTGCCGGTTTAGGCAGTCGACCAATTCTAGGGGGTATCTATGACTTCACGCAGCTTCACGCGTGCCATTCTGGCTTGCGGTGTTTCGCTGGGCGCCTTCGCCGCGCCGGCTCTGGCCCAGAGCGTTCCGGATATCAGCGCACCCAACAAGACTGCGGACAGCGATTCAGACAGTGGCGCAATCGTCGTCACCGGTTCGCGGATCAAGCGCGATCCGGCGAAAAGCGCACTGCCGCTGGAAATCATCACCAGCGTCGATATCGAACGCCAGGGCATTGCCAACCCCGAAGCGCTCAACATGTTCCTGACCTCGAACGGTTCGGGCGCAGATAACCTCGCTTCGAACTCCGACGTGACCACCGGAGCACAGCGCGGAACCAACGGGCTTTCAGCTGCCAACCTGCGCGGCCAGGGCAGCGGCGGCACGCTGATCCTGCTCAACGGCCGCAGGGTTGCGGCGCACGGCCTGTCTGGCGGCGCGGTTGACGTCAACCAGATCCCGTTTGCCGCGCTGGACCGGGTTGAGGTGCTGAAGGATGGGGCTTCCGCGATCTACGGCACCGACGCGATTGGCGGGGTGATCAACTACATCACCAAAAAGGATTACAAGGGCTTCACCGTTGCCGGATCAGCCGACGTGACCGAACAGGGCGGCGGCAATATCTATCGCATTTCAGCCACCGCCGGGATGGGCGATCTGGACGAAGACGGCATCAACATCATGGGTGCTGTGTCCTATGGCTGGAACAAGCTGCTGCGCGGCAACCAGCGTGATTTCGTCAACACGGATCAGCCGTTGCGCGGCCTTTCGCCCGATACCCGCGGCACTCCGATCGCGACGCTGTTCAACATTGGGACCAATGCCTTCCAGACCCCGCTCGGCACTTTGCTGACGGGTATCACCCTTGCGCTGCCCAACGGCGGCACCAACGCCGCAGCAGGCGGGGTCAACTACCTCGATTTGCCGGGCGGGGCCGGTTGCGCGTCGATGGATGGTGGCATCGCCTATGATTGGGAGCTGTGGGCCTCACCCAACAACTACTACGCCTGCGCTTGGGATACCGGCCGGGCGGCGGCGCTGCAGCAGCCGATCGAGACCTTCACCTATTACACCAAGGCAACCATCAGACTGAGCGGCGAACACCTGCTCGGGGCTGAACTGACCGGATCGGATGCGAATTCGGCCAAAAGCTTTTCCAACGCGCAACTTTCCGCCAACACTGGCAACTTGCCGTGGGCCTATCCGCTCAATTCGCTAACCACGGCGACCTACAATCAGATCTTCAATTCACTGCTGGCGGCATTTCCGGGAAGCGCAGTTGCGCTGAATGCGCGTTATGGACGGCCACTGTCTGGCCGGTGGCGCTGCGTTGCTTGCGGTCCGCGCGAATATCGCACCAACAGCAAGACCTTGCGGGCCACAATCTCACTCGAAGGGCCGCTGCCCGGGGGCGAGTGGGACTACAAGATTGGTGCATCGCACGCCGAAAGTGAAACCAAGTCGGTGCTGGGCAGCGGCTATTACTATCGCGGGACCTTGGACAACAATCCGCTGACGACAACGATCAACGAGGCCGGCCAACCCGATACACGTGCTCCGATTGCGCCAGGAGCGACGACTCCCGGTCTCGTTGGCCTGATCAACTCCGGCATCCTCAATCCGTTCAGTTTGGCCCAGACTGATGCCGCGATGGCCGGTCTGCAGTCGATCTCGGCTGAGGGCACCACGCTCTACGGTGGCCGCTATACCGTCAAAGAGCTCGATATCTCGTTCTCCGGTCCACTGTTCGATCTGCCCGGCGGCAATGCCGCCGCGCAGCGCCAGGCCGCGCGTACTGGCATGGCGTTGCAGATGCTGAGCGCAGGTGTGCCGATGCTGACCGGCGGTGACGAGATGCTGCGCACCCAGTTCGGCATCAACAACACCTACAACCTCGATT
>CALMBN010000124.1 GCA_937860195.1 uncultured Novosphingobium sp. | reverse complement strand
GTAGAAGTCGCCCGTCCGGTCAAGCCGCCGCCCTGGCAAGTCCGCATGCTCAACCGTTGCTCGCTGCTTCGCCGCATTCCCGGACGGATCATCGGACTCGGCTTCCGCCGCGAGCATGTGCGCTCACCACTGGCGAAGTCCGCCTAACCCCCAGTCAGAAATGCCACCAGCGCCTTGACCTTTTTTTGCCGCCACTGAGGCAGCGGGGCGACCAGCCAATAGCCTTGGCGGCATGAGACCGGCTCACCAAGTGCGGCGATCCGGCCGTTGGCGTGCCAGCTTTCGGCCAGCAAAACCGGAACCCGCGCTTTGCCCATGCCGGATGCTGCGGCGGCCAGTGCCTGTCCGGCATCGCCAACGTTCAGCGGAGTGTCGCCGTCCTCACCGCCCGGCGCGGGATCACCCGGCCAACCGATCCACGCGCCAGCACCCACTTCGACCCGGCCCGGCTCACCAAGCGCAAGGCCTTCCAACTCGCCCGGTCCTTCGGCCCAGCGGACCGCCAGATCGAGGTTGGCTTCGGTGAAATCGGCGTCTTCATCGCTGACCAGCGAGAACCGCACTTCGGGGTTGGCCATACGGAACGCGGCCAATCGCGGAGCCAGCCACGCGGCGAAGAACTCGCGCGGGGCGGCAATGGTATAGACGTGGCTCGATTGTCCGGCCTGCATCGCCTGAACCGCACCTTCGAACTGCAAGAACCCGCTGCGCAAGGGCTCGAGCCCGGCAGTTGCTTCGTCGGTCAGCTCCAACCCTTTGGGGGTGCGGCGGAACAGGAACCACGCCCAGCACATCCTCAAGCGCGCGAATCTGCTGTCCGACCGCTGCGGGGGTCACTGCCAGTTCGTCCGCCGCACGGGTGAACGACAGGTGCCGGGCTGCGGCATCAAAAACCCGCAAAGCGTTAAGAGGCAGGTGCGTGCGCTTCATCGAAGCCTCCCTATGGGCAGTAAGCGGAAGGAGCAAGAGTTGCACCATCGGCCAAAATGGAGATAGCATACCAGCGATGCGAATTCATGGCTGCATGCCTGCCTTGCGTCCGGACGACAGTTGCCAATCCATGCGTTGCCCCGCAGAATAGGTGCAGCATCGCATCGACAGAGGAATCAGCACTATGCGCAAACTGACCATCGCGGCATTTGGAACCGCACTCGCGCTCGGCATTCCAACTTTGCTGTGGGCAGCAGACCCCGCACCGAAGCAAACCGTCATCACTGCAGCACGCTATCTCGATGTCGCGACGGGAAAATATGTCGAGCATCCGGCAATTTTCGTCGGTGCCGATGGGCGGATCACTTCAATTGCCGACGCTCGCACGGTTAGGTGGGGGGCGGACGTGAAGCATATCGACATGGGAGACAAAACCCTGCTCCCCGGCCTGATCGATATGCATGTGCATCTGGACAGCCCCGCCAACATCGGCGGCTGGCGCGCGCTGGAATATACCGACAGCTTCTTTGCGATGACTGCGGTCAGCAACGGACGGGCGATGCTGGATGCCGGGTTCACCACCGTCCGCAACGTCGGTGCGAGCAATCGCAACGACATCGGCTTGGCCCAAGCGGTGGGCCAGGGCTACGTTGTCGGCCCCCGGATCGTGGCGGCAGGCTATGCCCTGGGCAGCACAGGCGGGCACTGCGACCAGACCGGCCTGCCGCCCAGCTTTGAAAAACCTGGCAAAGTGGAAGGCATTGGTGATACGCCTGAAGAGCTGAAGTATCAGGTCCGCCGCCAGCGTAAATATGGCTCAGCCGTGATCAAGGTCTGTGCGACCGGCGGGGTGTTCAGCCACAACACTGAACCCGGCCAGCAGCAGCTGAGCGAGCCCGAACTGACCGCGATTGCCGACGAATCCCACATGTGGGGCCTGCGCGTTGCCGCCCATGCCCACGGTGCCGCCGGGATCAAGGCCGCGATCAAGAGCGGGATCGACACGATCGAACACGCCAGTCTGGTCGATGACGAAGGCATCAAGCTCGCCGCCACCCGCCCTCGCCCGGTCTGGTTCGCAATGGACATTTACAACACCGATTACACCCAGGCCGAAGGCGCGAAGAACGGCGTGCTCGAAGACAACCTGCGCAAAGACCGCGAGATCGGCCAGTTGCAGCGCGACAACTTCCGCAAGGCCTTCAAGGCTGGGGTGCGGATGGTGTTCGGCAGCGATGCCGGGGTGATGCCGCATGCGCTGGTCGGGCGGCAGTTTGGCACCATGGTGACTTACGGGATGACCCCGCTCGACGCGATCCGCGCGGCGACCATGAACGCGGCGCAGGCGCTGGGCTGGGAAGCCAATGTCGGGACGATTGCGGTCGGGCGCTTTGCTGACTTCGTGGCCGTGAACGGCGATCCGCTGGCGAACGTGCGCGAACTGGAAGACGTAGATGGCGTGATCAAGGCCGGGGTTGTGATTGAGCGGGGGCGGTGAACTCCCACCAAACCCGTCTATGCTGAGCTTGTCGAAGCACTGCCCTTTTCTTTGTTCGTCTGGCAAGGCGGCTCAAAGGAAGGACAGTCCTTCGACAAGCTCAGAACGGGCGGGTCGTTAGGCGGTCTGAATGATTGCCGCAGTGGGAAAATTGTCGCCGACAGACGCACCGCCTTCCCCAATCTCACATCCCCGGCAGCTTGAACCCGGGGGGCAAGCCCATGCCGCTTTGCATATTGGCCATTTCGGCGCCCGAGACCTGATCGGCCTTGGCCCGCGCGTCGTTGAAGGCGGCGGCGATCAGGTCTTCGAGGATGCCTTTTTCGCTGGGCTGCAGCAGGCTGTCGTCAATTGTAACGCCGATGATCCGGCCCTTGGCCGTAGCGCGGATCTTGACGAGGCCGCCACCGGCCACGCCTTCGACTTCCATTGAGTCCAGCTTGCCCTGCATTTCGCCCATCTGCTTCTGGATGGTTTCAGCGGCGGCTTGCGCGGCTTTGAGCATTTCTTCCATCGACTTCACGAACCATGTCTCCATTTTCCGCCCGCACCGGCCAAGCGGCCATCGGGGCTTTCATCCAGCAATTCTGCGTTCGGGAACGCGGCAAAGGCGGCTTCGACCAGCGGGTCTCTGCGTACCGCAGCGCGGGCCGCGTCTTTGGTGGCGTCGGTCAATTCTTTCAGGCTCGGGCTAGCATCGCCCTCGGCGCGGGTTACCTGCCAACGCTCGCCGGTGGCGCGGAGCAGAGCATCGCGCAGTTCCGCCGTGGCATCACCGGGATAGCCGGGGACCAGGGTATAGCTCAGCGAGCCCGGTTCGAGCGCAATGACCCGGACCCAATCGTGCATCACCTGGCTGAGCCGCAGCTGACCTGATTGTTCGACCCGTTCGACCAGCGCCGCCCAGCTCATCGCCTGCGGTGCAGCTGGTGCGGCAGCCTCGCCCGGCGCAGCGGCAATCGGCCCACGCGCCGCGATCTCTTCCAGCTTCTTCGCCAGCGTTCCGGGATCAGGCATATCGGCGGCGTGCTGGACCCGCAGCAGCGCCATCTTGGCCGCGACCAAGGGATCGGGCGCGGCGCGCACTTCGTCATGGCCCTTGAGCAATAACTGCCAGATGCGGTGGAGCAGCGCGAAGGACAGGTTCGTCGCCCAGCCTTCGAGCGCGTCGCGTTCCTCGGCGGATTGCGACGCGTCGGGCGGTGCACCAACCTTGACCAAAGTCGTACGGTGGGTGAGTTCGAGCAGCCCGCGCAACACCGCTCCCGGCTCGACGCCCAGATCGCGCTGCTCCTGCAAAGCGACCAGCGCACCCGCCCCGTCGCCCGCCAGCAACAGGCCGAAAAGCCGCCT
>CALMBN010000123.1 GCA_937860195.1 uncultured Novosphingobium sp. | reverse complement strand
CGGTAATCAGGAAGTTCTTGACCTCAAGATTGTAGAGGCAGGTCGGGTGGAACTGCATCATCTCCATGTTGCCGACCCGCGCGCCTGCGCGCCAGGCCATCGCGATCCCGTCGCCGGTCGCACCGCGCGGTGCGGTGCTGAACTGATAGACCCGGCCCGCCCCGCCGCTCGCCAGCACGGTCGCGCGGGCGGTGTGCGCCTCAACCTGACCGGACTGCTCGTTGAGCGCATAGACCCCCCAGACCCGGCCCGAGCCTGAATAGCGCTCCTCATGCTTGCCAGTAATCAGATCGATGCAGGCCCGGTGCGGCAGCAGGGTGACATTGGGATGCGCCTCGGCCGCCTTGACCAGCGCCGCCTGAACTGCCCAGCCGGTTGCATCGGCGACGTGGACGATCCGGCGGTGCGAGTGCCCGCCCTCGCGGGTCAAATGGAGGTCTTTGCCTTCGGTGTTGAACGGGACGCCCAGCTGCGCCAGCCGCTCGATCGCATGCGGCGCGGCTTCGATCACGAATTCGACCGTTTCCAGCCGGTTGAGCCCCGCGCCCGCCACCATCGTATCGCGAATGTGGTTCTCAAAGGTATCGCCCGCATCAAGCACCGCCGCGATCCCGCCCTGCGCCCAGGCAGTCGACCCTCCGGTCAGCTCGCCTTTGGCAAGGACCAGGACCTTGAGCGTGTCAGCCAGCGCCAGCGCAGCGGTGAGGCCCGCCGCGCCCGAACCAATGATGATGACATCGTGGATCATCGGATGAAAACGACCTCAACGCCGATGTCGACATTGGCCCAAGCGCGGTCTGCCGTCGCGGCTGGCAGCCCGAGTTGGCCCGCCAACGCCAAGCAAGCCCGGTCACCCAGCGACAACCCGGCATGGCGCGTTGGGCCGCGCAGCAGTCCGGTCTGCCGCGCCAGATCGGGATCGAAAGGTCGCGCATCAAGCTTCATGGCTTCAATGCTTTCGGTAATCGCTTCAGCTGGGAAACCCTTGTCGATCAGTTTTGCAAAAACCTCTGACACGTTGACTGAGCTCGCACAGCTTCCCGTCATCCAGCGCTCGGCTTGGTCCGAACTCAGTTCACCCAGGATTGCCGCGAGAATGACCGAAGCATCAAGGACACAGGGGGCGTTTGGGGTCATTCCCGCTCAGCCTCGGCGCGGCGATCGGCGATCAACTCGTCAACGATCGATTGCCCGGTCACGCCGGGTCCAAGATAGGCTTTCATCTTGGTTTGAATCTCGGCGATGATATCTCGGTAAGGCCGAACATGCAGCCTACCGTCCACTACTTCCATAGTGACCGAATCGCCATCCTTGAGGCCAAGCAGCTTGCGCACATCGGCCGGAATTTGCAGGCGTCCGCCGCTGACCAATTTGCCACGTTGAACGTTCATCTGTATAGCCTCTGGATCATACAATTTTTGATACTATACAAATATTCGTTTTGGCACAATGCCGATTTCACGCCACCGAACTCGTCAGGCTGACGAAAACATCCTCAAGATCCGCCTCTCGTGTGGTCACATCGACGATTCCGAAACCCTGCGCCTGCACCGCCGCCAGCACTTCACCGGCGTTGCTTTTGTCCATGTTGTAGGTGATCGCCACAGTCCGCTCGCCGCTGCGTTCGGCCTTCAGGAAAGCGGGGTGGGCAGGCAGTTCGGGCAGATCGCGGTCAACAGTGACTTCGACCACCTTTTCGCGGCCCATCGCGACCAGTTCGCGGGTTGGCTTGTTGGCAATCAATTGCCCGTGATTGATGATCGCGATCCGGTCACACAGCTGTTCGGCTTCTTCGAGATAGTGGGTGGTGAGCACCACGGTCACGCCCTCGCGGTTGAGCTCCACCACCAGCTCCCACAACAGCCGCCTGAGCTCCACATCGACTCCGGCGGTCGGCTCATCCAGCACCAGCACCGGGGGCGAGTGGACCATCGCTTTGGCGATCAGCAGGCGGCGCTTCATGCCCCCAGAAAGCGTCCGGGCATAGGCATCGCGCTTGTCAGCCAGGTGGACTTCGCGCAGCAGCGCTTCGGAGCGCCGCAGCGCCTTGGCAACCCCATAAAGTCCGGCCTGGTTTTCCAGCACTTCGAACGGCGTGAAGAACGGATCGAACACCACTTCCTGCGGGACAATCCCGATCGAGCGTTTGGCGTTGCGGATATCCTTGTCGATATCGAAGCCCCAGATCTCGGCGCTGCCGCCAGTTTTCATCACCAGCCCGGCAAGGATGTTGATCAGGGTTGATTTGCCCGCGCCATTGGGGCCGAGCAGACCGAAGATCTGCCCCTGCGGCACGTCAAAGCTGACCCCTTTGAGGGCCTGTTTGGCCGGGGCAGCCCCGGCGGCGGCATAGACTTTTTGCAGATCGCGGATGCGAATGGCGGCGGGTGTATCCATAGGACCGGTGCTTTGCGGCAAGGCTGGCGTGAGGTAAAGGCTGGAAATCGCGCGGCGGCGTGCTATCGGCGATGCCATGAGCACCCAGCCCGAAACCGCAATCGTCACCACCACCCGCGTTTCGTGCGACGGGTCGAGCGGGATTCCCGCCAAAGGGACGGTTACTGCGGCGGCGCTTGGCCATCCCAAGGTCTGGCTCGAAATCGACGAAAGCGGCCTCGCCGAATGCGGCTATTGCGACAAGCGCTTTGTCTTGAAGGGTGGCCCTGCCGATCAGGCGGCGGCCTAGCCATCGGGCGCAAAAGCCCTATATCAGGGCCATGACACTCTCTGACCCCCGCTCGCTGCTCTATCGCCAACTCGATCCCGCGCGCGCGCAGGCGCTGACCGCCGATGCCCTGGCGCGCTGTGATGATGGCGAGCTGTATTTGCAGTTCAGCGCCAGCGAGACCTTTGCATTTGACGACGGTCGGCTGAAAACCGCCGACTATTCGCGCGATGCCGGGTTTGGCCTGCGCGGGGTTTCGGGCGAGATGACCGGCTTTGCCCATGCCAACGAGCTGAGCGAAGCGGCGATTCGCCGTGCGGGTGAGACATTGCAACTGCTCGATCCGGCCAAGGGCGGACACTCCGCGCCGCCGCGCCAGAACAACCGCCACCTTTATACCGATCAGTCGCCGCTCGATGCAGTGCCGTTCGCGACCAAGGTCAAGCTGCTCGAGACGATCGATGCCGCTGCCCGCGCCCGCGATCCGCGGGTTGCGCAGGTTTCAGCGAGCCTTTCCGCCAGCTGGTCAGTGATCGAGATCGTCCGGGCCGACGGCTTTGTCGCGACCGATGTCCGGCCCTTGGTCCGGCTCAATGTTTCCATCGTTGCCGAGCAGAACGGGCGGTGTGAAACCGGCAGCTTCGGGATCGGCGGGCGGCGGCTTTATGACGACTTGTTTGAACCCGCGACCTGGAACCGCGCGATCGATTCCGCGCTGGCGCAGGCGCTGGTCAATCTGGAAAGCGTCGCGGCTCCGGCCGGCGAGTTCACCGTGCTGCTCGGCCCCGGATGGCCCGGCGTGCTGCTGCACGAAGCGGTCGGGCACGGGCTGGAGGGCGATTTCAACCGCAAGGGCACATCGGCCTTCTCTGGCCGGATCGGCGAGCGGGTCGGTTCGCCCGGGGTGACCGTGGTCGACGATGGCAGCATGCTGGGGCGGCGCGGGTCGCTATCGATCGATGATGAGGGCACCCCGACACAGGAGACCGTGCTGATCGAGGACGGCATTCTTAAGGGCTATATGCAGGACCGGCTCAATGCCCGGCTGATGGGCGTGGCGGCTACTGGCAACGGGCGGCGCGAAAACTATGCCCACGCGCCGATGCCGCGGATGACCAA
>CALMBN010000122.1 GCA_937860195.1 uncultured Novosphingobium sp. | reverse complement strand
TGCCTTCCGATCTTGATTTTTGACCTATAAGGCCTCATTCAAACGAGAAGGCACGCGCACCACCCCTCACCGCACAAACAAACTCGCCAGCTCGACATGCGTCGACCACCGAAACTGCCCCACTGGCCGCAGCTCCTTAAGCACAAACCCGGCATCGACCAGTGTCCGTGCGTCCTTGGCCCAGCTGGCGGGATTGCAGCTGATGAAGACCACCCGGCCGACGCTGCTTTCGGCGATCCGCTCGACCTGCTCACGCGCACCGGCGCGGGGCGGATCGAGCAGGACTGCAGCGAATTTGTCGAGTTCGTCGGCCAGCAGCGGCCCGCGGAACAGGTCGCGGTGGAGGCTGTGGACCTGCAGCACGCGACTGTCTGCCGCCGCCTTGCATGCAAGATGCGCGTCACGGGCGGCTTCGGCGGCCAGAACCTTGGTTTCCGGTCCGGCCAGCGCAAACGTGAAGGTGCCAAGGCCGGAAAACAGATCCGCCACCGTGGTGCAGTCTCCCAGCCATTCCTGCACCGCCGCGACCAGCACGGCTTCGCCATCGGCCGTCGCCTGCAGGAAACTGCCCGGCGGGAACGATACCGCGATGCCCGATAGCGTCACGGTCACCGGCTCAGGCTCCCACACCACATCGGGGCCATAGCCGCCATCGAGCGTCAACCGCGCCAGCGCATGGTCGCGGGCGAAATCGAGCAGTGCCTCGGTCAGGGTCAGTCCTTCCGCCGACAGCCCCTTGATCCCCAGATCGACGCCCTGATCCACCAAGGTCAGTTCGATATCGGCGGCCATCTTGCCGGGGCCACTCTTGCCCGGCTTGGCTTTGCCCTTGCCCTTCTTGGAGGCTGCCTGCGCCTGCCCCAGCCGGATCAGCAGTTTGCGCAAAGGCGTCAGCACCGCGACCAGTTCCGGACAAAGCACCGGACATTCGGCCAGTTCGACCAGCCGGTGCGACTTCGCTTCGCGGTAACCGATCACCACCCGCCCCTGCGAGCTTTCCGCCCGCAGCGAAGCCCGGCGGCGGCTGCCCGGCGGCGAGAGATGCGGCGGTGCGATGTGCTCAGCGCCGAGCTCCTGCGAAGAGGAGGCATTCGCCACCCGCGCCGCGACGAAGTCTGCCAGCGATTCCTCGTCGAGCTGCTGCAACTGGCACCCGCCGCACTGGCCAAAGTGGCGGCACGGCGGGGTGACGTGGTGCGGGCCGTGCTGGAGCGTGCCGTCGGCCAGCAACAGGTCACCCGGCGCGGCGCCCCAGGCGAATCGGCCCGAGGCAGTGATGCCGTCGCCCTTGGCGGCAATGCGGATGATGGGTTCTGAACTCATCCCGCCCCCCTACCCGTTCGCCCGGAGCTTGTCGAAGGGCTGTCCTTGCTCTTGGCCTGGTGCGCGGCGGCGGCAAGGAAAGGACGGTGCTTCGACAAGCTCAGCAAGGGCGGGTTGGGCTAAAGACAGTTTGCGAAGGCAGAACGCACCGCGCCTGCAAGGTCGCCCGCAGTGAACGGAGCTTCACACTGCCGTGCGGCTTCGCCGTGGAGCCACACGCCTTGGCAAGCGGCGTCGAAGCAGGTCTCACCAACAGCAAGCCGCGCCGCGATGATTCCTGCAAGGACATCGCCAGATCCCGCGGTGGACAGCCAGCTTGAGGCCAGCGGCGCCAGACAGGCGCCAAAATCACGATGGAAAATGAAGGTATCAGCCCCCTTGGCGACGATGGCCGCATCGCTTACCCAACCAAGCTTGATCGCCTGATGGACCTTGCGCGCATAGGGCGGATGGTATTCCGGCAGTTTCAAAGCCGTATCCAGCGCATCAAGTTCGCCCTGGTGCGGGGTGAGGACCAGCTGCCGCCGCCAGAATTCGATCGACCGATCATCGAGTGCGGCTTCGCCATGCCGCATCATGCCGCTATCATACTCCCACTGCGGATATAGGTGCAGCGCATCCGCATCGATGATCAGTGACACCTTGGGATTGGTGAGACCCACCGCATTCAGCCGCGCCATCGCCCGCGCATCGCGGCCAAGTCCGGGGCCGATCAGAACCGCCCTGATCCGGGGATCAGCCAGCGCTTGATCCAGTGGCCGTGCATCCACGACCACATCGGGCGAGGTCTGGATCGCGGCGCCATCGCTGAGAATCTTGACATAACCCGCCCCGCTGGCCGCTGCCGCCTTTGCCGCCAACACGGCGGCACCGGGCATATCGCCCGCAACGACGGCAACCATGCCGCGCGAATACTTGTTGGCGCTGGCCGCCGGAGGCCCGAGCGCAGGGCGTGGCAGCACGCAAGGCATGGTGAGATCATTCAGCAGAGGCTCAATGCCAATATTCACCCGCTTCAAAGCGCCCATTTGCGCAGCCGAAGGCATTATGAAATGCGCCTGTTTCCATGCTCCAAGCGCAATTGTCAGGTGGCTTTGCGGTAGGCCCTCATTGAGCAGCGCGCCGTTGTCGCTCGAAACCCCGCTGGGCAGATCAACCGCCAACAGCTTGTCATGCCGCGCCGCAAGGTGTTGCAGCAGGCCCAGATGTTCATCGCTCAAAGGTCGAGTCAGCCCGGTGCCGAACAGGCAATCGACCAGAACTTCGCCGCACGCTTCATCAGCGCCAATCACTGCGCCCTGATAGTGAACGCGCGCCGTCTTGGCCGCTGCCGTCGCAGGTTCCGCCGCCATCACCACGGCAACATCTCCGCCCCGATTGCGGATTGCCTCGGCGATCACCCAGCCATCGCCGCCATTGTTGCCGGGGCCGGTCAGCACGGTCACAGAACGCCCGCAGCTGAGCCGCCAAACCCACTCCGCCGCGCCGCGTCCGGCACGTTGCATCATTGCTTCGACGCTGGTTCCGCCGTCAATCAGGGCCTGCTCTGCCGCGCGCATTTGCGCGGCGGTCAGGACCTGGTCACTTGGCCCGGCCACGACCCTGCACCTGCGACACATCGCGCACCGCCCCGCGCGCCGCACTGGTGGTCAGTGCAGCATAGGCCTGCAGCGCGGCCGAGACCTTGCGCGGGCGATCCTTGGCCGGCTGCCAGCCCTTGGCATCCTGAGCAACGCGTCGTTGCGCCAGCGCAGCATCGCTGACCGCGAGGTTGATGGTTCGCTGCGGAATGTCGATTTCGATCATATCGCCGTTCTCGACCAGTCCGATTGCTCCGCCCTCCGCCGCTTCGGGCGACGCGTGGCCGATCGACAAGCCCGAGGTTCCACCCGAAAAGCGCCCATCTGTCAGCAGCGCGCAGGCTTTGCCCAGACCCTTGGATTTGATGTAGCTGGTGGGATAAAGCATTTCCTGCATGCCGGGGCCGCCCTTGGGGCCTTCATAGCTGATCACCACGACATCGCCCGCCGCGACCTGCCCGGTCAGAATCCCGGCGACAGCCGCGTCCTGACTTTCGAACACCCGCGCAGGTCCGGCGAATTTGAGAATGCTCTCATCCACCCCGGCGGTCTTCACGATGCAGCCGTCGAGCGCGATATTGCCGTAAAGCACCGCCAACCCGCCATCCTGACTGAAGGCGTGTTCCTTGCTGCGGATCACACCGTGCTCGCGGTCGAGGTCGAGTTCCTCCCAGCGGCGCGACTGGCTGAACGCGGTCTGGGTCGGCACGCCGCCGGGTGCCGCCTTGAAGAAGGTCTGCACCGCTGCATCGTTGGTACGACTGATGTCCCAGTGATTGAGCGCATGACCCAAGGTCTCGCTGTGCACCGTCGGCAGATCGGTGTGGAGCAAACCGGCCCGGTCAAGCTGGCCGAGGATCGCCATGATCCCGCCGGCCCGATGGACATCTTCCATATGGACATCGCTTTTGGCCGGGGCGACTTTGGCAAGACACGGCACCTTGCGGCTCAACCGGTCAATATCCTGCATGGTGAAGTCGATTCCAGCCTCATGCGCGGCGGCGAGCAGGTGGAGCACCGTGTTGGTCGATCCGCCCATCGCGATGTCGAGTGTCATGGCATTCTCAAACGCACCGAAACTGGCGATCTGGCGCGGCAGGGCGCTGTCGTCGTCCTGTTCATAATAGCGCTTGCACAGCTCAACCACGGTGCGGCCAGCCTGCAGGAACAGCTCCTTGCGATCCGAGTGCGTCGCCAGCTGCGAGCCGTTGCCGGGCAGCGAGAGCCCCAACGCTTCGGTCAGGCAGTTCATCGAGTTGGCAGTGAACATGCCGCTGCACGAACCGCAAGTCGGGCAGGCGGAGCGCTCGATCGTTGCGACTTCCTCGTCAGTGTATTGGTCATCAGCGGCGGCGACCATCGCATCGACCAGATCAAGCGCCACTTCCTTGCCGCGCAGCACCACCTTGCCGGCCTCCATCGGCCCGCCAGAGACGAACACCACGGGCACGTTGATCCGCAGCGCCGCCATCAGCATGCCGGGCGTGATCTTGTCGCAGTTGGAAATGCAGACCATCGCATCGGCGCAGTGGGCGTTGACCATGTATTCAACCGAGTCCGCGATCAGATCGCGGCTCGGCAGCGAATAGAGCATGCCATCGTGGCCCATCGCGATACCGTCATCGACCGCGATGGTATTGAATTCTTTGGCCACGCCGCCCGCCGCTTCGATCTCACGCGCGACCAGCTGGCCCAGATCTTTCAGGTGAACATGGCCCGGTACGAACTGGGTGAAACTGTTGATCACCGCGATGATCGGCTTGCCGAAATCGCCGTCCTTCATCCCCGTTGCCCGCCACAGCCCGCGCGCACCGGCCATATTGCGGCCATGGGTGGAAGTGCGGGAACGGTAGGCGGGCATTTTCGGGACTCCTTGTCAGTCCTGCTCTTGCGAGGTTGGCTGGATGGGTCAAGGATTTTGAAGATTTAGGGGGTTCACGCAGAGGCGCAGAGGAGTAGTGCAATCCGCCGAAGGCGGCCTCGTCCTCAAACTGCTGGATAAGGTTCAGCATCAGGATGGAAAGCGGCTTCGCCGCAAGAAGTGAACCTCTGCGCCTCTCTTTTCTTCTCTGCGCCTCTGCGTGAACCCCCTTCTTCTTTTACCCTAGCGCCAACGCAACCGCGTTTCCGATCCGGCACAACCGCTCGGCCCAATCCGCCTGCTGCGCCGCCGTCGCAATCTGATCCTGCCGCACTTCGATGCCCAGATAGGGCCGCCCGTCCGCCTCGGCATGGCGATCCATCGTGTAGTTGAGCAGTTTGCCCGAATAGGGTTGCTGATCGCCCACCACCAATCCATCCGCCTCCAGCAGCGGGATTGCCAGCCGCGCGGCGCGATCGTCTTCGTTGTAAAGCACCCCGACTTGCCAAGGGCGTGGTTCGTCGGTGCTGGCGAGGAGCGGAGTGAAGCTATGGAGCGACAGAATCAGCGCGGGCGGAGCAGAGTCGAGCAGTTGCCCCAGAGCCGCGTGGTACGGATCGTGGAACCGCGCGAGCCGGGCGAGATGCGCTTCGTGGTTCAATGCATTGCCGGGAATTGCATGGCCATCGCTCGCAATCGGGATCACCGCTGGCGCGTGCGGTTCGCGGTTGAGATCGCAGACCAGACGGCTGATGTTGCCCTGAAACGCTGCGATGCCGGGCCGCTGCGCCATCAGCGCGCCAACTTCGGCGACACCCAGATCAATCGCGATGTGCTGGCTCAGCAAGACGGGATCGATACCAAGATCGATGTCATCGGGCACGCGGTTACTGGCGTGATCGGAGACCACCAAAATGCCGCCGAACCGAGCCGTGCTGATCAGGCGATAAGCCTCGTGCTCCACCTTACCCTACCTCCGTTCGTGTCGAGCGAAGTCGAGACACCCATCCCCGGCGGTGGTCCTTTTCGCTCGCCTGGCGGCTTGGCAAAATAGGAAACCCGCTCCCAGTGTTCGGCTGCCAAAGCTTCCTTTTTGGCGCGTGACCACTTCTTGACCTTCAACTCGGCAACAAGCGCTTCATATCGGGTAGGAAAAGTGGTGCACCAAATTAACTCAATCGGACGTCGCTTTGTGGTGAAGGCGCAATAGCCGCCAGTGTGATGCTCGGCGATACGGCGGTCGATATTGTCGGTGTGGCCGGTGTAGTATTTGCCATCTGCGCAGCGCAGGATGTAGCACCAGAAGGCCATGTTAGCCTGCAGTGTCTCGACTTCGCTCGACACGAACGGGACT
>CALMBN010000121.1 GCA_937860195.1 uncultured Novosphingobium sp. | reverse complement strand
AACAGCGTGCCCTGCGGCCCGCGCAGCACTTCGATCTGGCCAAGGTCATAGAACTCGCCTTCGAACAGGCGGGTGCCAAACAGCGGCGCATCATTCATGTGGATCGCGGTGGCGCTGTCGCAAGTGATGCCAACGCACAGATCGCCGATCCCGCGGACCGTGAAGCTTGCACCAGTGAAGTTGGTCTTGGTGAAGGTTACGTTGGGCAGAGTCAGCTGCAAGTCCGACGTGTTCTTGATCTGCTGCTTTTCAAGCGCTTCGGTGTTGAAAGCGCTCACCGCGATTGGCACGTCCTGCAGGCGCTGGTTCGAGCGCTGTGCGGTGACGATGATTTCGGTATCGTTGGTGTCTTCTTCAGCCGCTTTCGCATCTTGTGCGTATGCTGGAAATGCGATTGCCCCGGCGCAGACGCCAGCAAGCAGGGTCAGTTTACCCCTCATTAGCCCACTCTCCTCGTTGTGTCCGGCGGTTCCCGGACGATTGCCAGACGAATAGACCACCGTCCGCCGCGCTTGACAACAGGTTTTAACCGATTGGTTAGAACGCCGCAAAACCGTAGCGTCTGTGCCACACCCGGTCGAGGCAAGCCCGGCTGTCGCATCAGCCTTGAACGCGGGACAGGCACACGCCCAACAGGCGGGATTGCATGATTCGACACGGAAGTTCGCACCGCCGCCGCGGGCGCATCGCATCCGAGGCGCTCAGGCGTTCAGATCGGCATAATGGCTGGGCGGCTGAATCACTTCCATCCGCTCGGTCAGCAACGGCCGGAAGCTCGGGCGGCTTTTGAACACGGCATACCAGCTCGCGGATTGCTCGTGCCCGGTCCAGTCGAGTCCGCCGAGGTAGTCGGCGACCGAGATCTGCGCTGCGGCGGCCAGATCGGCCAGGCTCATGCTCGGCCCGGCCAGCCACGGGCGGTGATCGATCAGATGATCGATGTAATAGAGATGCTCGTGCGCCAGCTTCATCGCCTCGCGCAGCACGCGGCTATCGGGCGAGACGCGATAGACCAGCCGCTTCTTCATCCGTTCATGGAGCATCGGCGCGGTGACATCGCCGTAAAAATTCTCATCGAACAGTGCAACCAGGCGGCGGATTTCGGCACGCTGGGTTGCGGTCCCGTTGATCATCGGGTTCTTGTCGACAGTCTCTTCGAAGTATTCGCAGATTGCCCGACTATCCACCAGGGTCGTGCCCTTTTCGCTCTCACGCAGCACCGGGGTGCGCCCAGCCGGGTTGAGCTCCAGAAACTCGTCGCGCCCCTCCCACGGGTTTTCGCGACGCAGTTCATAGCCGATGCCCTTTTCGCTCATCAGCAAGCGAACCTTGCGGCTGAACGGGCACAGCGGGAATTGGTAAATCTGCCACATCGCCCTGCCATGCCGGAGCGCGATTCGCGCTTCAACCCATGGGCAGACCGGATGGCTGAGAATAAGGGTGGAAAACTAGGACTGGACCTGCAGACGCACAGCGCGATCAAGCGACAGGCCCAGTCGAGCCAGGCTCCGTTCAACCCCGCCATCGATCAAGTTTACTGCGGATTTTGGAACGCACAAAGCCAGTCTATCAGCGGTTTCGAGCCGCAGCGGCATTTTTGACAGCGCCCTTGCCGATCCACCGGTCAGGCGGTGGGCCAGCCGCAAGGCATGACCCCAAGATCTGGCCCGGGCCAACCGTTCGGCCGGGGCCAGCCGGAAAAGGATGTCAGGCGGAGCACCGGGATCACCCCCAAGCGCCACATGCAATGCCATCGCCATCACCGCCCGTTCGGCATGATCAACCCCGCTCCAGGCCCCGTGCAGCGCCATGTCTTCGCCAGCAAGCGCCCGGAATTCGGGACTGGAGGCCCAGCCCGTGCCCGCAATCAGACAAACGGCGTGGCGCAATCGACGCTCGGCGGGCGGCTCATCGGGAAATGCACCATCCGACCAGGCCAGCAGCGCTTGATCTTGCCCGGGTCCTTGCAGCTGCGCGCCGATCGCGTGGCGCAGCCCTTCGATCAGCGGATCGCCGCCGCGCTTGGCCGCTGACAGTTGCTGGAACAACAAGCCCTCGCGCAGGCCCGAAGCCGAAAGGACCACTTCACTTGGCGCGATCAAGGCCACCAGGGCGGCAAGCAGCGCAGCGGCATCGTCAACCTGGGCGACCCGGGCCTGCTTGACCCCGCGAATGGCCAGCAACTGAGCCGGATCGAATTCGCGCACGCTGGCTTTGAGCGAGCGGGCATCCGAGGCCGGAAAGGAATAGTTGTCGATCAACCCCAGCGGCCAGCGCGTGACATGCATGTGGACCCGCGCCAGCACCCGCCACGCTCCGCCGACCAGATAGAGTCTGCTTCCGGCCAGCTGATTGATCCAGCCATGGGCGGCCAGCTGTTCGCGCATCAGCCTGCGCAATTTGCCCGTACCCCCGGCACGGATGACCGCTACCCGCATCACGCCGAGCGGAAGCGACAGCCGATCAGACACCACACCGTCTTTGACCCGCGCCAGTTCAAGGCTTCCGCCACCCAGATCGGCCACCAGCCCATCGGCTTGGGGATGAGTTGAGACCACTCCCAGTGCCGCAATCAAAGCCTCGTCATCGCCTGATAGAACTTCGACCGGCAGGCCGAGCGCCCTGACTTTGTCCAGAAAGTCCGGACCATTTGCGGCATCACGCACCGCCGCAGTTGCAACGACTCTGAGATCGCTTGGCTTCATCAGCCGGATCAACGCTGCAAACCGGGCCAATCCCTTGAGAGCCAGTGCGATATCGGGTTCTGCCAGATTGCCGCTCTCCACTACGCCACGGCCCAAGCCTGCCATGACCTTTTCATTGAACAGCGGAATTGGCGCACGCAGCGAACCGCCAAACACGACCAGCCGGATCGAGTTCGAGCCGATATCGACAATTGCGCGGCGTCCGGGTTGCTTCACTCGTCGCGGGATAAGGAGAGTTTGGGCACTTCACCAGTCCCCGCCAGTGCCGCTCCGCGTCCCGACAGCGATGGGTTGTGCATAAAGTAGTCGTGGCAATCGAACGGTGCGGGATCGTCGGCGATCCGGACATAGCTGCCATCGGCACTCAGCCGCCAGCTCCGCTCTGTGTCCTTGAGGTTTGCCAGCATAACCTGATCAAGGATCTGATCGTGGACGGTCGGATTCTCGATCGGCAAGGCATATTCAACCCGTCGGTCAAAGTTTCGGCTCATCCAATCGGCTGACGAGATGTAGAGCCTGGCCTGTCCGCTTGGCAGTTCAGCTCCGTTGGCAAAGGCCCAGACCCGGCTGTGTTCCAGGAACCTGCCGATGATCGACTTGACCGTGATATTCTGTGACAGGCCGGGAATTCCGGGGCGCAAGCAGCAGACTCCGCGGACAATCAGATGGATTGCGACCCCGGCCTGACTGGCTTCGTAGAGCTTGTCGATCACACCCTGATCGGACAGCGAGTTCATCTTGGCCCAGATGCCGGCCGGTTGCCCCGCCCTGGCATTGGCGGCTTCCTGATCGATCAGCGCATAGACCTTGCGGCGCAGCGTCAGCGGACTGAGCGCGATCTTGCGCAGCTCCGGCTCGAGGTAGCCTGTCACATAGTTGAACATCGCAGCCGCATCGGCACAGATCACCGGGTCGATCGTGAAGAACGACAGATCAGTATAGGTCCGGGCAGTCTGCGGGTGATAGTTGCCAGTGCCAAAGTGACAATAGCTGCGGGTCGCCTCGCCTTCGCGCCGCACCACCAGGCTGCACTTGGCATGGGTCTTGAGCTCGATGAAGCCATAGACCACCTGCACTCCGGCCCGTTCGAGCTGGGCGGCCCATTGCAGGTTCTGTTCCTCGTCGAAGCGAGCCTTCAACTCAACCACGGCCGTGACCGATTTGCCGGCCTCGGCAGCGTCGCACAGCGCGCGGATCACAGCGCCTTGTTTGTCAGCGCGGTAGAGGGTCTGCTTGATCGCCAGAACATCAGGGTCATTCGCGGCCTGGCGCAAAAACGCCAGCACCACGTCGAACGCCTCGTAAGGATGGTGAACCACGATGTCTTTTTGCCGGATCGCGGCAAAGCAATCGCCATCCTGCTCGCGAATCCGTTCCGGAAAGCGCGGGGTATACGGAATGAACTTCAGATCAGGCCGGTCGCAAGAGACAAGTTGCTGCAGGTCGCCGATCCCCAGCAGGCTATCGCTTTCGCTGATTGCCGGAGCATCGCCAAGCTTGCTCTCCAATAGCGCGCGCAAGACCGGTGGAGCCTGCCGCTCGATCTCGATCCGGATGACTCGTCCGCGGCGGCGGCGCAGGATCGCAGTTCGGAAATAGCGGACCAGATCCTCGGCTTCTTCCTCAAGTTCGATATCGCTATCGCGAATCACCCGGAATGCGGCCGAACCGAGGACTTCGAAACCCGGAAAGATCTTTGCGGCGCAATGCCGAAGCGCAGCCTCGATCGGTACGAAAAAGCCCGGCTCGATCTCGACAAATCGGCTGGTCCCGGGCGGGATCATGATCAGTTCGCGCACCTGGCTGCCATCGTTGATCCGGCGCAGATCGAACAATAGGCTGAGGCCCATGTTCGGGATAAACGGAAACGGATGCGATGGATCGAGCGCCTGCGGGGTCAGCAAGGGAAACAGCTCGCGGTCAAAATACTGCTCAACCAGCTTGCCCTGCGGGCCAGTCAGTTCATCCGCCTTGGGGATAAAGATGCCTTGCTCGACCAGCAATGGGCGGAGCGTATCAAGGCAGTTCAGTTGGGCCGAAATCAGCCACTCAGCAGCAATCGCAATCTTGTCGAGCGCCTGACTGGGTGTCAGGCCGTCGATCGAACGATCTTCGATCCGTCGCAGCTGCTGGCCGCGCAGCCCGGCCACCCGGACCATGTAGAATTCATCAAGGTTTGCGCCCGATATCGCCAGAAAGCGCAGCCGCTCCAGCACGGGGTGGTCAGGATTGGTCGCTTCGGCCAGCACGCGCCGGTTGAAGTTGAGCCACGAAAGCTCGCGGTTGAAGAAGATCTCCGGATCCTGCGCCTTGCGTTTTGGCCTGTGCTTCGGCGTCATCAGGATTCCCCTCTTGTCACTTCACGGAAGATCACGCGGCGGCCGAAGGCATCCTGGAAGAAGTCACTGCGGGCGAGCAGGGCAAGCCGTTCCATGGTGAGGTCGCCCACTCCCTCCACCTCGAAGGCCATCACCCCTCCTTCGGAGCGCACGCGGACGTTCTTCACCTTCTGCTGATGGTCGGCGTCGAGCGCGTTGGCGAGGCGCAGGATCGGCCGGATCTGATTACGCAGAAACAGGATTGAAACGGTCAACAGGACGATCGAGGTGCCGACCATCCACAACAGAAAGATATGCGAATTGGAGGCGTATGCCTGACTCCGCCGCACCGTCACGCGAAGGACGGCCGTGTCGAGCTTGGCGCGGATTTCCACCACGCGGGAATCGCCGACAGTATCGACCCAGGTCGGAACCTTGATGGACCTATCCAGCTCTTCCGTCAAAGTCCGGTCCAGGAGTTGATCGAAGAATGTCTTCTGGCGTTTGGGCGGCAGTTCGGCGGCGGGTAATATCTGCATCGACATCTGAAGATTGCGAGCAATCCGGGATAGTTGGCGATATTCCGGATCCTGCGGAAATTTCTGGTAGATCTCGATCAGGGCCGCGACATCGTGCGCGGTCGCCTCCGACAGGCGCCGCGTGACCGACTGCCAA
>CALMBN010000120.1 GCA_937860195.1 uncultured Novosphingobium sp. | reverse complement strand
AAGGCATCGACCCAGTGAATGTGGTGTTCCACGTCAAGACCGGCTGCCAGTTTCTGCAAGCCGATCCGGTAAGCCTCGCCCTCGCGCGCAATCACGTTGGGATGCGTCGCGCCGACCACGCAGTAGAGCAGGTCCGGGTGTTCCGCGACGATCGACGGGAGCGCCTTGATGACGTTCTCGATCCCTTTGCCCGGAGACAGCAGCCCAAAGGTCAGCAGCATTCGACGGCCCGTAAATCCGAATTTGGCCTTGAACTCTTCTGATCTGCCAAACGGCCGATCCGGAACACCATGCGGAATGAGCACAATTTGATCAGGATCGGCATCGTAGACGCTGAGAAGCAGCATCCGCGCGCGCTCTGACATGACCACCAGCCGCGAAGCCCGCGCGACCAGTCGCTGCATGACGCTGGCCTGCGCCGCGTCAGGGTCGGGGATCACGGTATGCAGCGTGACCATCAGCGGCGCGGCAATCCGGTCAAGCAATTCCAGGATCATGGCTCCAGCCGGTCCTCCAAACAGACCGAACTCGTGCTGTAGCCAGACCAAATTCGCGCCGCTGGCTTCGATTTCCTGTGCAGCAGCACGGTAACTTGCCGGATCGGTCTCAACGATCGCGGTGCGCACCGCAGGATCGAACCGGGTGTGATCCAGTGCAGGGGTCATGGCGTAGACATCGACTGCCAGGTCCGGCGACGCGGCCCGCAATGATTGGTAGATATCGGCTGTAAATGTCGCGATCCCGCATCGTCTGGGCGTGAAGCCGCCAATCAGTGCGATGCGCGTGGGGACAACGGCTTCGCTGCATGGCGCGACGACCGCGCCCGCGCGGATCAAGCCGTTTTCGTCGGAATTGAGCGCCGCCGCGTTCTTCAAAAGTACGATCTGCGTGCGGTCAAAGGTCATTCCGGGAGCTGGTGGCGGGGTGGGGTTGAGCCCTACCGGGAAAAGGTCCTGCCCAATTTTGCGAGCGTTCCTGAACACTTCAATGGCAGCGTTGGCCATGTCAGCGGCCTTTCGAGGGATCGACCTGCTTTGGTGCCAGGTGCGATTCGACGAACCAGAGTTGTTGATCAACCCCGCGCGAAATTTCGGTGAAGAGGTCCGCCGTGGTCGGATCGCCCATCGTGGTCGATTTTTCGATCGCTTCCTGGATCGAGCCACCGAAAGCCGCCAACGCACCTGAAACTGCAAACAGGTGCTGCAGTTCATCGGCTATGCCCAGCGGGTAGGGGATCAGGTAGCTGTGCTTAACCGCAAGCTGGATTGTGCCATTGGCGGTGCCGCCAAGCCCGCCAGCGCGCTCGGCGATCAGGTCCGAAAAGGCTTCGATCTCGGATGAAACCCGGTCGAACAGCTCGTGGATTGCAATAAAGCCAGGGCCGCGCACATTCCAGTGGGTCTGCTTCAGCTGCGCATGAAGATCGATCGCTGCGGCGAGCTGATGGTTGAGCAGCCCCACCGACTGAATTCGGATATCTTGCGGCAGGGTATTGCGGGTCTTCTGCATGGTGGGAGCTCCAGCGGGCGACAGTCGGCCCGCCGGTTCAACAGCCTGTGACCCGGAAAGTTCCGCTGCTCGTTATTTTTGGGTGCTGGTGTGGCTGGTTTGCGCGCGCGCTGGTGGACAGATTGCAAGAGGCGCTTTGCCCTCGCCGTTACGGCTGTCCTGACCACTGGGCAGGGTGAAGATCAGCGCTTCGATCAGCCGTTTGGTTTCATGGACATCGCGCACTGCGATGCTGTCAATCCCGGCCTCACGCACCGCAAAATCATTGCCGCCCGGATAGATTGCATCGCCGATGAAGATCATTTCGTTGAACGCGACCTTGGCAAACTCGGATAGCTTTCGCATGCCATAGGCCTTGTCGACCCCAGTCTGGGTGATGTCGATCGAGGTTGAACCACCGATCCTCACGGAAAACCCGGGCAATGCTGCACTCAAGGCGGATTGCAGCCGCTTGCGTTTGGTAAAATCGGGGTCCCAGGCCGCCTTGGTTTCGAGCGGCGCGTTCTGCCCAAGCGCCGAGAAAGTGATCTGACTGCCGCGATCCTCGATCCGCTTGCCCCAGGTGCGTTCCTCGGTGATGCCGGACTTCGACAGTGTTGAATCGAAGGCTGCAAGAATCCGCTCACGCGCATTGTCACTCAACTGATCGCAATAGACCGCCTGCCAATCGTCCGTATAACGGTAAAGCTTGGTGCCCGAGGTTGGCAGCAGAAACATGCGTGATGCATCGAATTCGCTGGGAAGATTGCAAACCAGTTGTTGCCGGAATTGGGGCCAGTCACCCCCCGATATGACAGCGATGATCGCTATCTGGGAGAGGCGCTGAAGCAGGTTCGCCATTTCGGGATCGATTGCCTGCTTGCTTTCCGCCAACGTGCCATCAAGATCGAATGCGATCAGGCGTTTCACAGGCGTTTTCCGGCTATTAGCGGCATGAGCGTTTGCGCACGATCGCCCGCCCAGCCATGGCACCGGCACCGGCACCAACCACTGTCCCGACGGTGCGATCACCGCGCGTATCGATCGAACGTCCGACCAGCGCCCCGGCAACGCCGCCGACCACAACACCGATTGTTCCGTTGTTCCGGCGGCAATGCATTTTCCCATCCGCGCCGCGCCATTCGCGCGGGTGATGCTTGGAGCGATGGCGCGCCTCTGCGGGCGTAACGCAGGCAGCAAAGGTAGTGGCGGTGAGGGCCGCAACAGCGGTAAATATGATGGATTTGCGCATGGTGGCTCCTTGGTCAACCTGCTCGGCTGAGGCCTAGTTCTGTTGGGGGGATGACATCACTCTATCTTCAAAAGGCGCCCCCGGTTGGTCGCACAACCGGGGGCTATCCGACGCGGGGGAGCCGCGCAGGAATTAGATACCGTTGCAGGTCCAAACCTGCCGCCCGCCGCGATCCCGCACTTGCTTGCAGAAGCAGGTGTCGGTCTGAGTCTTCGCATAGACCGAGGACCAGCGCTGGCACGGGTCATAGGCGCTGGCCGGGGTGGCGATGCAAGTTGCGGCAATGAATGCCCCGAATGCTAATTTCTTCATTTCGGTCTCCTCAAATTGCGCAGAGCCCCGGCTTGGGGCGGCTGTCAGAACTGACCATCAAAGAATGCGACTTTCGACTTGGCGCGGTATTCGTCTTCCATATGGAACCGAACATCCCTTGTGACGGACATGAAGATGAAACCCTCGGATGGATGTAAAGTTCCGTTTGAAGGAACATTTCGCAAGCCACACGGTTAACGATGGCGAAGTAAGCGCTAGTTCCGGCCTGCTTGCCTAATCAGGAGACTATAGATGCCGCTTGTCAATGTCGTGATTGCCCTGATCGTCGTCGGAGTAATTCTCTATCTAATCAACAATTACATGCCGATGGATGGGAAGATAAAGCGCATCCTCAATGGTGTGGTTGTCATCGCGGTGGTCATCTGGCTGCTTCAGGTGTTCGGCGTCATGGGTTCGCTGAGCAGCTTCCGCATCGGAAAATAACCAACCTAACCTCTAGAAGTTCCTCACGAACTCTTTCACGAACCAAGATTGGAAATGTCATGCGTTCTGTCACAATC
>CALMBN010000119.1 GCA_937860195.1 uncultured Novosphingobium sp. | reverse complement strand
GCATGGTGGACCGCGTGGATCCGGCGGAACAGCACCGGATGATGCATCGCCCGGTGGGTCCAGTAAAACCAGGTATCGTGGAGCAACAGGCAGAGCAGGAAGGAGACCGGCAGCCACCACTGCGGAAAAGCGGCGGCGTCGGTATAAATCTGCGTCCAGCCCCGGTTTTGCCAACCCCACGCGACCAGCCCGGCGGGCAAACCATAAATTCCCGCGCTGAGCAACGACCAGCCAATCTCACGCTTGATCTGCGGTTTGAGGCCCGCGTGCAGCCCCGGCAGCCGCCGTTCACCAAGCCAGGCGAACAGTCCGCTGCTGGCGAGATAGCGCAAGCCCACAATCAGCGTCATCGCCAGCATCGCCCACAGGGCCGCACCGATTTGATCCGTTTGCACCCGCTTGGTCTATCAGCCGGGGCAGGCTAAGGCGAGGTTTCAATGGCGACCAATCCCCCTCTCATTATCGTCGGCGGCGGGCTGGCCGGATGTCTGGCCGCGCTGTGCATCGCCCAGCGCAGGCCTGACATTCCGTTGCTGCTGCTGGAAAGCGGGGCGAGCTTTGGCGGCAATCACACCTGGTCATTCTTTGACAGCGATGTGCCGGATGCGGCGCGTGAACTGATTGCAGCGCTCGATCCCGTTCGCTGGCCGCGCCATCGGGTGCGGTTTCCTGGCCGCGAACGCGAGCTGGCGATGCCGTACAATTCGGTCAATGCCGCCGCGCTCGATGCAACGGTAAAGGCGCGGCTGCCTGCCGCAGCTTGGCGGCTCAATGCTGCGGTCAGCCAGATCGAACCCGATTCCGTCAAGCTGGAAAGCGGCGAGCAGATTGCAGCGCTTGGCGTGATCGATGCGCGCGGGCCGGACGGACCGATGCCGGGGCTGGAACTGGGCTGGCAGAAGTTCGTCGGGATCGAATTTGCCGCCGCTTCGCCCGAGCCGGACTGCGCCACGGTGATGGACGCTTGCCTGCCGCAGATCGACGGCTATCGGTTCGTCTACGTCTTGCCGTTCAGTGCCGAACGGGTGCTGGTCGAGGACACCTATTACAGCGAAGATCCCGCGCTGGACGTGGCGCTGGTCGCTGATCGGGTCCGCAAGCTGGCCAAGGACAGAGGCCTGTTCGGACCTGAGTTACGACAGGAAACAGGGGTGTTGCCGATTCTGATCGGCGGCGATCCGGCCGCGTTCTGGCCGGAGCTTGAGCCCGTTGCCCGATTGGGCCTGCGCGGCGGATTCTTCCACGCCACAACCGGCTATTCGTTCAGTCTGGCGCTGCGGCTGGCGGTGGCCCTGGCCGAGCGCAACGGACCATTCGACGGGGCCGCGCTGGCGAGCTGGACACGCGCACAGTTCACGCGTCACTGGCAGGAAATGCGGTTCTTCCGGGTGCTCAACCGGATGCTGTTCAATGCGGCGAGGCCGGACGAGCGTTACAAGGTGTTTGCGCATTTCTATCGCCTTTCGCCCGGTCTGATCGCACGGTTTTATGCCGGAACGCCGAAGCCGATCGACCGGATGCGGATTCTATCAGGCCGCCCCCCTGTGCCGATTACTGCCGCGATCAAGGCGCTGCTGCGGCGATGAACCCGCGCGCCCAACTTGTCGCTGCAGCGCGCGACACGATTGCGCATGGCTCACAAAGCTTTGCCGCAGCGAGCAAGCTGTTCGCGCCAGCGACGCGAGAGCGGGCGTGGCTGCTTTACGCGTGGTGCCGCGCTGCCGATGATCTGACCGATGGGCAGGAACTGGGGCACGGAGCTGCCGAAGCTCACGATCCAGCCGCCGCGCACCGGCAACTCGTGGCGCTGACTGCGGCTGCGCTCGATAGCGATGAGCCAGTTCCCGTGCCCTTCGCCGCGCTGCGCCAGGTCGCCCGCGAAACCGCGATGCCGCGCCGGTTCATCGATGCCCACCTCGCCGGGTTTGCGCTCGATGCCGCCGGGTGGCGACCGCAATCCGAGGACGATCTGCTGCGCTATTGCTACCACGTCGCGGGCGCAGTCGGCTGCATGATGGCGGTGGTGATGGGGATCGATCCGGCCGACGAGGACACGCTCGACCGGGCCAGCGATCTGGGTATTTCATTCCAGCTCGCAAATATCGCCCGCGATCTGGTGCCCGATGCCGATGCCGGGCGGTGTTATCTGCCCGCTGTCTGGCTGACCGAAGCGGGCTTGAGCAAACCGGACCTGGCTGTGCCATCAAACCGACCTGCCCTCGCCCGGATGGCAGCGCGGCTGGTCGCATTGTCGCGCCCCTATCGCGACTCGGCCCGGATCGGTGCGGAGCGGTTGCCGCTCCGCTCGCGGCTGGCGGTGCTCGCGGCGGACGGGATTTACGGGGCAATTGGCGAGAAAGTCGCGGCGCTGGGCGCGCAGGCGTGGGACCAGCGGGTGCGGATCAGCGGTGCGGGCAAGCTTGGCCAATTTGGGCTCGCCATGGCGCGGGGGTTCGGCTCGGCGGCTGCGGCACCGCGCACCGGCCTATGGACCCGACCGCGTCAGTCCTGATGCGTCGGCTCGCGTAGCCGTGCCGCGCCGGAAGCCTGCAACTCTGCCTTTAACTGTTCGACCGGGGCCGACCACAGGAACCCGAAACTGACCGCTCCGTGCTTGCTTTCGACCGCATGGTGGAGGCGGTGAGCCTGGACGATCCGTTTGAAATAGGCCGAGCGTGGCACGATCCGGTGCGGCAGGCGCTGATGCACAATCCAGTCATGGAACCCGAAATAGATCGCGCCGTAACCGGCGATCCCCGCGCCAACCGCCGTCCAGCCAGCTCCCCAGCCGCCCTGCACTCCCAGCCAGATCAGCGCGATAGAAGGCAGCGCAAAGATGCCCCCATAAAGGTCGTTGAGCTCGAACATCCCGGTCCGCACCCGGTGGTGGCTTTCGTGCAGAAACCAGCCCGGCCCATGCATCACCCAGCGGTGCATGCCATAGGCGAACAGCTCCATCGCGGCGACAGTGGCAAGGAAGATCAAGGCGAGCTGGAACCAGTTCATCGACGTACCCCTAGCAGGCATTGTAGCGCTAGACGATCAAACTTGCAGTCGCTTTCGCACTGCCGACCACGCCGGGAATTCCGGCCCCGGGATGGGTTCCCGCCCCGACGAAATAGAGGTTGGCGAAGTGATCGTCGCGATTGTGGCCGCGGAACCATGCGCTTTGGGTCAGGACCGGTTCAAGGCTGAACGCGCTGCCGAGGTGCGCGCCCAGATCAGTCTTGAAATCCTGCGGGGTGTAATGAAAGCAGGTGTCGAGCCGCGCATCGAGGTCGGGGATCAGCAGATCGCGGATCCGGCCCAGCACCACATCGCGATAGCGGGGGCCTTCGATCGCCCAATCGACCGGTGCGCGGCCC
The DNA here is from genome assembly GCA_937860195.1 of uncultured Novosphingobium sp. Classification (GTDB taxonomy): domain Bacteria; phylum Pseudomonadota; class Alphaproteobacteria; order Sphingomonadales; family Sphingomonadaceae; genus Novosphingobium. The sequence continues at coordinate 2,097 of CALMBN010000119.1, read as the reverse complement.
ATATGCGGCACCGGGGCAAGCGCATAGAACGTCGCTTTGCCGGCCGGAGCCATATCCGGATCGGTCGCGCTGGGGTGGTGGAGGTAGATCGACGGATCATCTGCCAAGACACCGTTCTTGTAGATGTCCTTCAGCAGCGGGCCATAGCGATCCGAAAACAGGATTGAGTGGTGGGCGATATCGGGAAAGCTGCCCTCCAGCCCGAAATGGACCACGAACAGGCTGGGCGAGAAGCGCTTGCGATGGAGCGAGCGGACCTTTTTGGCGGCATAGTCCGAACCTTCGATCAGGCCATAGGAATGAACCAGATCGCCGTTGCTGGCGACCAGGTCGGCGCTGAACGTCTGGCCCGAAGCGGTGACCACCCCGGTCACCCGCCGATCCCGATGGGTTATCTGCGCAACCTTTTCATCCAGCAGCAAAGTCCCGCCGAGCCGCTCGAACAGCGCGACCATCCCGCTGACCAAGGCATTGGTCCCGCCCTTTGCGAACCACACCCCGCCCAGCTTTTCCAGCTGGTGGATCAGCGCATAGATGCTGCTGGTGTTCATCGGATTGCCGCCGACCAGCAGCGAATGGAACGACAGCGCCTGGCGCAGCTTGTCGTTCTGGACATAGCCCGAAACCACCGAATAGACCGAGCGCCAGGCCTGATATCTGGCCAACGCCGGAGCCGCCTTCAGCATCTGGGTGAAATCAAGGAACGGCACAGCGCCCAGCTTCAGATAGCCCTCCTCGTACACCCCTTGCGAGTATTCGAGGAACCGGGCGTAACCCGCGACATCGGCCGGATTGAGCTTGGCGATCTCTGCATCCAATTGCGCATCGTTGTTCGAATAGTCGAACTGGGCCCCATCGTTCCATAGCAGCCGGTAAAACGGATCGACCGGCAGCAGCGTGACATCATCGGCCATCCGGCTGCCGGACAAGGCCCACAGCTCTTCCAGACAGGCCGGATCGGTGATCACCGTCGGCCCGGCATCAAAGGTATAGCCATCCTCTTTCCAGACATAGGCTCGCCCGCCTGGCCGGTCCCGCGCCTCAATCACGGTTGTGGCGATTCCGGCGCTTTGTAGCCGGATGGCGAGCGCCAGTCCGCCAAAGCCGGACCCGATCACGATTGCTGTAGAAGGTGAATTCATCGAACGCCGCTTATCCCGCACCAAAGGGCACACAACCTGTCCCAAGGGGCCGATAGGACTATTGGCAGCGGTTTAGAAGCCCGCTTCGATCGCAATCCGGATTGCATCAGCCGCAGTCCGCACCCCAAGTGCTTTCAGCATCGCCGCCCGGTGCATTTTGATCGTCCGCTCGGTCAGGGTCAGCTCAAATGCGATCTGCTTGTTGAGCCGGCCTTTGGCCAGCCCCTCAAGGATCTGCCGCTGCCGGCGGCTGAGCCCGTCAACCAGAGCGCGGGCCCGTTCCTGGCGGCTCGCCCCGGCCTCATCGATCGCCATTTGCGAGCCGAGGTAATAGGCCACCTGCCCGGCCTCGTCGAACAGCGGCGCGATCATGACTGCGTTGCGGAACGTGGTCCCGTCTTTCCTGTAGTTGATCAGCTCAACCATTGTCGGGCGGTGCGCCGCAATCGCCTCGCGCAGCGCGGCAGTCCGGTCCGGCTCGGTCTGCTGCCCGCGCAAAAACCGGCAATTGCGTCCGATGATTTCGTCCCGGCGATAGCCGGTCAGCTGCATGAACGCATCATTGCAAGCGACGATCGGATTGTCCGGCAAGCCTGGGTCGCTGACCACGGCCGCAACCTTGCTGTCTGAAATCAACGATTCCGCCGTCTCTCGCACCAACCAGCACCCTTCTCGTTTGCCCCAAATGCCATATCGCAGACTGCTTCGCGCAAGGCTAGCGATTGCACGTCGGTTGCCGCAAGCCCTCCCCACCCCCCGGGGCGGCAACCGGCACACTTTGGCCGCTGGGCGATTTGTCGCCACGCGTCCGAAACAGGCGTTGACGAACCCCGCCCCCCCGGCTAGTGGCGCGCTCCTACCCGGCACCGTTGCGCATTGGCGCGGTGCCACCCGTGCCCAGATGGCGGAATTGGTAGACGCACCAGCTTCAGGTGCTGGCGCTCGCAAGGGCGTG
>CALMBN010000118.1 GCA_937860195.1 uncultured Novosphingobium sp. | reverse complement strand
TACGCGCATCAATAGCGAGCTCCCCGCCGCCATCGTCGGTGCCGGGACGATCGTGACGCCGGCCGATCTGGAGGCGGCACTGACGGCCGGTGCGGATTTTCTGGTTTCGCCGGGCGCGACGACCGAGCTGCTCGCCGCCGCGAATCGAGCGGTCGAGTTGTTCAAGCAAGGCTCCGGTGGCCGGGACGGCAGTGGTATCGGGAGCAGCGAGTGGTTGGGCAACTTCGGCCAGCTGGTCGGCGCCATTGCCGGTGAGCGCAATCCGTCCGTCCCACACCAGCCAGCCGATCAGCATCGCTCCTGCCAGAAAAGCAAGAACGATTGAGGCGAGAACCAGGCGCAAAGTAACGCCCGGCTTACGCGCGGAAGGCATGGTTGTGTTGTAAAAGTCTTCTGGCATCCGGCCTCTTGAATTCGTCCTAGCGCGACCCAGGCCACGGGTCTTGGCACATCTGGCGGGCCAAGGCCAGCAGCGCCTTGTCTTCGGGGTAGGGAACCGCAGCCACCTCGCCCCAGCCATCGCCTGCTGCTGCTCCGATCCGGCCCGAGAGCACGGCCAACCGGATTGGCGCGCGCCGGATTCCGTGCCGGACGCATTCGGAGGTCAGATGCCGCGCTGCTTCGGCTGAATGGAGTGCCACAATCGCCGGGCAGCGCAGCAGTGCGACCAGTTCCGGCGGCAGTGCGCGCGGAGCGCTGGCATAGACGATGCGTTCATCCATCGTGATGCCTTTGGGCAAGGTCAGCGCGATCCGCTCTTCACCGGCCAACCGCAGCAGGCGTTTGTGGGCCTTGTCGAGCTGACCGAGCATCGTCTGCATCGACCCCGCTTCGCTGGCGACGACGGCAAACCCCGCCTCTCGCGCGGCGGCGGCGGTCGTTTCACCAACGGCATAGACCGGCAAACCCTTGAGCGCGCCAAGGCCGCGTCCGCCCTGGCGAAAAACCATCCCACTGCCGATCAGCAGCGCATCATAGCCGTCCGGAGCGACCGCTTCCCAGCTTCGCGCAGAGACCTCGAACAGCGGAAACCCATGAGCCACAACCCCCGGCATGCCCCGAGCCAATTCCAGGCTGGCCGAGCAGCCGGGCTCAGGGCGGATGATGACCATGGGAACCGACAAATTCAGCCTCCGGGTGGGTCGAAATGCGCAGTGATCGCAGGACCAGCCTGCGACAGCAGTTGTGCGGCCAGGCGGATGGGTCCGTCAAGGTCGGATGAGTGAAAAGTCGCTACGGCTTCCACTCTTTCGGCCCCGTCCGGGCTGAGCAGCGCGGCGCGCAGAGTCAAGTCATCGTCCGCGAGACTGGTCAGCACTGCAATTGGGCTGTGGCAGTTCCCGCCGAGCGCGGCGAGCAAGGCGCGTTCGGCCATTACGGCGGTGCGGCTGGGTTGGTGGTCGATTGCGCTGAGAAATTTTCGGACTTCGGCGTCTGCCGTACGGCATTCAATCGCGATCGCACCCTGGCCGGGGGCGGGTAGCCATTCGAAAGGGTCGAGCGGACTACCAAGATCTGCCATCCCGAGGCGATTCAGCCCGGCCATAGCCAACAGGGTCGCATCCGCCTCGCCCGCTTCCAGCTTCGCCAGCCGGGTTTGAACATTGCCGCGAATGCCGACAACCCGGCAGTCCGGACGCAGATGCAACGCCTGTGCTGCACGGCGCGGCGCACTGGTTCCGATCCGCGCGCCGGGGGGCAGGTCGGCCAAGCTGGCCGCGCCCAGCAACACGTCACGCACGTCCTCGCGCGGCAAGATAGCTCCGATGGTAATTGCAGCCGGCCGAATCGTTTCGACATCTTTCATCGAATGAACTGCCAGATCGATCGATCCGTCGATCAGCCAGGCATCGAGCTCCTTGGTCCACAGCGCCTTGCCGCCGATCTCGGCCAATGGCCGGTCGAGCACTTTGTCGCCGCTGGTGGTAACCGGAACCAGCTCGATTTCGAGACCCGGATGGGCAGCGCGCAACCGATTTGCGGTTTCATGGGCCTGCGCCATGGCGAGCGGTGAGGCACGGGTGCCGAGTTTCAGGGGACGGTGGAGCATCGCGGCTTGTGCTAATGCGCATTCTCATCCAGTGGAAGCGCCAATGGGGATTGTCCTCGGAATTGAATCGTCCTGCGACGAAACCGCCGCCGCGCTGGTCGATAGCGAGCGCCGCATTCTGGCGCAGCGGATCGCCTCGCAGGATGATGCCCACCGTCCTTATGGTGGGGTCGTCCCCGAAATCGCCGCCCGCGCTCATGCGGAACGCTTGACTCCCCTGATCGCGGCGACACTGGCCGATGCAGGGCTGACCCTGGCCGATCTGGATGCGGTTGCGGCCACGGCGGGGCCAGGGCTGATTGGCGGGGTGATGGTCGGGCTGGTGACTGCCAAAGCGCTGGCGATGGCCGGAGGCAAGCCGCTGATCGCGGTCAATCATCTGGAGGGGCATGCCCTTTCACCCCGGCTGGCGGATGCCTCGCTGGCGTTTCCATATCTGCTGTTGCTGGTCTCGGGCGGACATTGCCAGTTGCTGCTGGTCGAGGGGGTTGGCTGCTATCGGCGGCTTGGAACCACCATCGACGATGCGCTGGGCGAGGCCCTCGACGATGGCGGTCTTGCCAACGCCGGGCTCGCCGATGAGCACGGGATTGTTCTTCGTGCGTCGGCAGAGGATCTGGACGAGCCGCTCGATCTCGTGCTCGCGACCGATGAGCGGGTCGAGCTGATTCTGCGAAGCT
>CALMBN010000117.1 GCA_937860195.1 uncultured Novosphingobium sp. | reverse complement strand
ACATCGTCGTACCCCCACCCCAACCCCTCCCCGCCGGGGAGGGGTTCTCACCCCTTCAACTTTGCGGTTTCCGATGCCGTCGATTGAGGGCCGGTATTCCGGCTGGTCAGCCCGAACACGCGCGGGTTGCGGTCGAAGGGCTCGGGATCGCCTGCACGCGGCTGGTAGCCGAACAGCGGGCTCATCCCCGGAATCCGGCCCAGGCCGCCGTATAGGTCAAACCCGCGTTCGATCCAGTCACGCAAGGGTTCATCGTCGGTCATTGGCGGCACGTCGGCGCAGCTCGCGGCCCAGAGGAACACTGCAAGCGCGCGGTAGTCGGCGTAGTTCGGCGTATCGCCGCCAAGCCATGGCCGTTCTCGCAAGATCGCCCGCAGCGGTTCCAGCTCGGGCAGGACTTTGCCGAACACGTCTTCGCGGCCTTTGATCATATCTTCCATTGGCGCGCCCCACATGTTGCGGCGGCTTTCGACGATGTAGCCGACATCCTCCGGCTTGCAGCGATCCCGATATTGCACGGCATAGGCGCGCACCCACGGTCCGACCGCCACTTTCCAGAGCCAGCCCTCGAGAAATTCGACCAGCGGCTTGATCGAGGGATCGCCGATCAGGGTCGGCCGGTCAGGATAGGTTTCATCAAGATATTCTGCGATCAGCCACGAATCGAGCACCCATTTGTCCCCGTCGACAATCGCCGGAAGTCGCTCGCTGCGCCCGCCGGTGCGTTCCATGATCCCGGTGAACCCACCATCGACCACGTCGAGGTCAAAGCCCTTGTGCCGAACCGCATACTTGGTTGCCCAGACGAACGGACTGGTGGTCGCCCCGCTGGCGTGCTGCAGGTCATAAAATGTGATCGTGTTGCTGTGGGCCATGGTATCGTCCTCTCGATGATTGTTTGTAATGCATACAAGTTTGACTGCAACAGCCGAACTTGGCGCGGACAAGAATTTGCTATGCTCGCAATTGGCCGACGGTGCCGCTAGGGGAACCGGCAATGACTGCCAGCCTGACTCATCTCCAGCGGCTTGAGGCCGAAGCAATCCACATCCTGCGCGAAGTGGTGGCCGAAGCGGAGCGTCCGGTGATGCTCTATTCGGTCGGCAAAGATTCCGCGGTCATGCTGCACCTGGCGCGCAAGGCGTTTTACCCCGCGCCCCCGCCGTTCCCGCTGCTCCACGTCGACACCACGTGGAAGTTCCGCGCGATGTACGAACTGCGTGACCGGATGGCGCAGGAATCGGGTATGGACCTGCTGGTCTACCAGAATCCCGAAGCAGCAACGCGCGGGATCAACCCGTTCGACCACGGCGCGCTCCACACCGATCTGTGGAAGACCGAAGGGCTCAAGCAGGCGCTCGACAAATATGGCTTCGATGCAGCATTTGGCGGCGCGCGGCGCGACGAGGAGAAGAGCCGGGCCAAAGAACGGATCTTCAGCTTCCGCACCGCCAGCCACGGCTGGGATCCGAAGAACCAGCGGCCCGAGCTGTGGAATCTCTACAACGCCCGCAAGCACAAGGGTGAAAGCATCCGGGTTTTCCCGATCAGCAACTGGACCGAGCTCGATGTCTGGCAATACATCCAGCTGAACGATATTCCGATTGTTCCACTCTATTTCGCGGCGAAGCGCCCGACGGTTGAGCGCGACGGGATGTTGCTGATGGTTGATGACGCGCGCTTTCCGCTTGGGCCCGGTGAAGTGCCGGTGGAACGCTCGATCCGCTTTCGTACGCTCGGTTGTTATCCGCTCACCGGGGCGGTTGAGAGCACTGCGTCAAACCTGTCCGAAGTGATCCAGGAAACCTTGCTGACGACCACTTCTGAACGTCAGGGGCGCGCGATCGACAAGGATGCCGGCGGTGCGGGAATGGAAGTGAAGAAGCAGCAGGGGTACTTTTGATGTCCTCGGCATATCAAACCGACGCCCTCATCGCCGAGGATATCGATGCCTACCTCGCTGCCCACCAGCACAAGGACATGCTGCGGTTCATCACCTGCGGCAGTGTCGATGACGGCAAGTCGACCCTGATCGGGCGGCTGCTCTACGATTCGAAGATGATCTTCGAGGACCAGCTGGCCGCACTCGAAAGCGACAGCAGGAAGCAAGGCACCCAGGGGCAGGAGATCGACTTCGCGCTCCTGGTCGATGGCCTTGCTGCTGAGCGTGAACAGGGCATCACGATCGATGTCGCCTACCGCTTTTTCAACACCGAAAAGCGAAAGTTCATCGTCGCCGATTGCCCCGGGCACGAACAATACACCCGCAACATGGTGACCGGCGCCAGTACCGCTGACCTTGCGGTGATCCTGATCGATGCGCGCAAGGGCGTGCTGGCCCAGACCCGGCGGCATTCATACCTGTGCCACCTGCTCGGGATCCGCCAGCTGGTGCTGGCGGTGAACAAGATGGACCTGGTCGGTTATGATCAGACGGTGTTCGATGGGATCGTCGCGGATTATGCCCAGTTTGCGCAGAGCATCGGGATCGAGCGCTACACCGCGCTGCCGATCTCGGGCTTCAAAGGTGACAACATCACCGCATTGTCGGCCAAGACGCCGTGGTTCAAGGGCCCGACTCTGATTGAACACCTTGAGACTGTCGAAGTCGATACAGAGACTGCGCAGGCCGAGCCATTCCGGCTGCCGGTGCAGTGGGTCAACCGCCCGAACCTTGATTTCCGGGGCTTTTCCGGGCTGATCGCGAGCGGCTCGGTGCAGCCCGGTGATGCAGTCCGGGTGTTGCCTTCGGGCAAGACCAGCACCATTCAGCGGATCGTCACGCTCGATGGCGATCTGGACGCGGCGGTGGCTGGCCAGTCGGTCACGCTCACTCTGGCCGATGAGGTCGATTGCTCGCGCGGCGATGTGCTCGCCGCTGCCGATGCCCCACCGCAGGTTGCCGATCAGTTCGAAGCGACGCTGGTATGGATGGACGATGCGCCGCTGCACGTCGGGCGCGGCTACTGGCTGAAACTTGGCACGCAGACTGTTTCGGCGACGGTCCAGCAGCCCAAATACGTCGTCAACGTCAACACGCTCGAGCATTTGGCCGCCAAGACGCTCGAACTAAACGCGATCGGCGTGGCCGAGCTCGCCACCGACCGGCCGCTGGTATTCGAACCCTATGCGACAAGCCGCACGCTCGGCGGGTTTATCCTGGTCGACAAATTGACCAATCGCACGGTCGCTGCGGGGATGCTCAAGTTCAGTCTGCGGCGGGCCCAGAACGTCCACTGGCAGGCGCTTGACGTCAGCCGCGAGGCGCACGCCGCGCTTAAGGGCCAGTCCCCGGCAGTGCTGTGGTTCACCGGGCTGTCGGGCTCAGGCAAGAGCACAATCGCCAATCTGGTCGAGAAAAAACTTCACGCGCTCGGCCATCACACCTTCTTGCTCGATGGAGACAACGTCCGCCACGGGCTCAACAAGGACCTCGGCTTTACCGAGGCCGACCGGATCGAAAACATCCGCCGGGTCGGCGAGGTTACGAAGCTGATGACCGATGCCGGGCTGATCGTGCTGACCGCATTTATCAGTCCTTTCGCGGCCGAGCGCGATATGGTCCGGTCGATGTTGCCAGGGGGAGAGTTCATCGAGGTGTTCGTCGACACCCCGCTGGCCGTCGCCGAACAGCGCGATGTCAAGGGGCTCTACAAAAAGGCGCGGTCCGGCAAACTCCAGAACTTCACCGGAATCGATAGCCCCTATGAGGCCCCCCTCAGTCCTGATATCCGGGTCGATACAACTACAGAAAGCCCTGAGGCGGCGGCAGAGCGGATTGTCGATTATATTCTGGGTGGCCGGATTGATTCCTGGATGCCGGTCATATGACCGATGCCGAACTGGCGGCCAGACTGGCCAGGGCGGCGGGTGAGCTGCTGCTCGAACGGCGGGCCGCGCTGCTTGCTGAAGGCATTGCTGGCAAGGCCCTTGGTGCCGAAGGCGATGCGGCAGCCAACGCGCTGATCTGCGAGGCGCTGCGGATTGCGCGGCCCGATGACGGGCTGATGTCCGAAGAAGAAAAGGACAACCCCGCGCGCCTTGCCAAGTCACGGGTCTGGATCGTCGATCCGCTCGACGGTACTCGCGAATATGGCGAGGAGCGCGGCGATTGGGCAGTGCATGTTGCCTTGGCGATCGATGGCGCGACAAGCATCGGTGCGGTCGCTCTGCCCGAATTCGGCCTGGTTCTGCGAAGCGATCAGCCGGCCGTGATCCTCCCGCCACCGGCCCGTTTGCGGATGGTGGTCAGCCGGACCCGTCCCGCCGCCGAAGCGATGATCGTCGCTGCCGCGCTTGATGCCGAAGTGATCCCGATGGGCAGCGCCGGAGCCAAGGCGATGGCGGTGGTGCGCGGTGAGGCCGACATCTACCTCCATTCCGGTGGGCAGTATGAGTGGGACAACTGCGCCCCGGTCGCGGTTGCGCTGGGGCATGGTCTCCACGCCAGCCGGATCGATGGATCACCGTTGGTCTACAATCAGGCTGACACCTACATGCCCGACCTGCTGATCTGCCGGCCAGGACACGCCGCCACGGTGCTGGGTCTGCTGGCAAGCAAATAGGTATGCGGGTGGATTGAAACCCGGTCCCGCCCGTGCAACCTCACCCGGAGAGCTCCTCCCCAGCGGGGCAGGGCTTGCCGAGATAAACTCGAGACGGAAAAGCTGAAACGGGAGCGGCCGCACATGACACAGCAATTGATTGGCGCGATCGAGGCAGGTGGGACCAAGTTTGTCCTCGCACTGGCGCAAGCAGACGGAACAGTGCTGGCCGAAACCCGCATTGCGACCCGCACTCCGGCTGAGTGCTTCCCCGAAATTGCGGCATTTTATCAGCAGGCCAGCGTTGCCCACGGCACGGTCGCCGCGTTCGGAGTTGCCAGTTTCGGTCCGATTGACATCGATCCGGCGTCGCCTGCCTACGGCACTTTCACGACCACTCCCAAGCCCGGCTGGGCTGGCGCACGATTCCATGATGTGCTCGGTCAGTTCGGCGCGCCAATCGTGGTCGATACCGATGTCAACGGAGCGGCGCTTGGCGAATGGCAGAGTGGCGCGGGGCAGGGCTGCGCCACGCTCGCCTATACCACAATCGGCACCGGAGTCGGGACCGGGGTGGTCAGGAACGGCAAGCCGCTGATGGGCTTTTCGCACTATGAATGCGGGCACATTCTGGTCCCGCATGATCTCGAACTCGATCCGTACGAGGGGTTCTGCCCTTACCATGGCGATTGCCTCGAAGGGCTGGCAGCAGGGCCGGCGATTGAGAAACGCTGGGGCCAGAGCCTGTCCAAGCTCGGCAGTCCGCCCGACAAGATCGAACTGATCGCGGGCTACGTGGCCCAGCTCGCCGCCAACCTGGTCCTGTTGCACATGCCAGACCGGCTGATTTTCGGCGGCGGAGTGATGAAGACCCCCGGCCTGGTTGAAGCGCTCCGCCGCGCGACCGAGGCCAAACTTGGCGGTTATATCAAGGCCCCGCAGCTCGATCCGGGGCTGGAACGCTACATCGTCACCCCCGGGTTAGGCGATGAAGCCGGGATCACCGGGGCGATTGCACTGGGCCGCGCGGCGCTTTCCGGCTGAACAAATGCGCCGATAGCCAGGCCTGCGCAGGATGTCTGTGGAGAGGCAAAGGGCGCCAGACCGGCGCGGGGTTACGGCATTTTGTGCCTCTTCGACCTGGCGCAGGGCATGCTTTGCGCAAGCCAAATCCCGGTCGCAACTTCCACACATTTCGCATGACGGCACGAGCCTGATTGACCGAAGGTCAACGCACGAAAAAGTCGGCACTTGGGGTGATGACAAAGGATTGGTGCTGTTAACGGGCCGGGCCACGTCCCCTTGCGCTGCGTTGCTCCTCCCCGCATGATCGGGCCGAACCAACTGAGAGGAAATCCGCATGCCTGCCTTCATCGTCTTCATCAAGGAGCGCGAGCACGATGCCGCGACCTTGGCGGCTTACAGTGCAAAGGCCGGGCCATCGCTGGCTGGGCACGCGGCCAAGCCGTTGGTCTATTACGGCGCAATCGAGACGCTGGAGGGGCCCGAGGCCTTGGGCTCGGTGATCGTCGAATTCCCCGATATGGACGCGGCGCGGGCGTGGTATCAGTCAGAGGCTTATCAGGAGGCGCGGGCGCTGCGTTTTGCCGGGGCCGATTACCGCGTGTTGCTGACCGAGGGGGTTTGAACCGCTGATCCCGGCGCTGCGCAACGAAATCGCCCATGGCGGGTTTTTTTGGATGGTGAAGGAGACGAAGGATGCGGTCGTGCCTTGCGCGCCACAGGAGATATTCGCAGCCGTGCTGGCGCTGCCCGAAGACACGCGGCTGATGATCC